>NZ_JBEZDN010000119.1:0-25346 GCF_040648315.1 Pseudonocardia sp. NPDC049154 | reverse complement strand
TCGAAGACGATCATCGCGGTGAACAAGGACCCGGAGGCGCCGATCTTCGAGATCGCCGACTTCGGCGTGGTGGGCGACCTGTTCAAGGTCGCACCCCAGCTGCAGGAGGAAGTCACCAAGCGCAAGAACTGACCTGCGCAGAGGTCGTCGCGCGGCCCCGCCCCCGTCACTCCGGGGGCGGGGCCGCCGCCGTTCCGGACCCGGGTACGGCTCCCGGGACGTGAGGTCAGGGCGGGACATGAGGTCAGGGCCGCACGTGAGGTTCGGGCGCGCCTCCCGCCGCTTGCGCATCCGCTCACGCCGGCCGCCCTTCGGGGCAGCGCAGCCGTGAGAGCACGGAACCGCTGATGATCGACGCGTCAGCCCCACCTTCTCCGCGTGTGATCGGCGGGTCGGTGCACTGAGGATGCTGTGCACTGCCACTGCTGCACCCGACCGACGATCATGAGGGTTGTCGGGTTCGTCGTGGGCGCGCCCAGCGCGCTGCGCCGCTCGCCTCTCCGATCGCCCCGAAGATCGGCGGGTCGGTGCACTGAGGGTGCTGGGCACTGCCACTGCCGCCCACGAAGCACGATCACCGGCGGCCGAACTCGTCGTGGCGTCTCCACGTTCTGCGCGCCCGCTTCTCGATCGCCGTCCCGAGCAGCCGAGCGCCGCTGTACCAGCCCTCACCGCCCCAAGATCAGCGGTTCGCTGCACTGAGGGGTTCTGTGCATTGCCGCTGTCGCACTCGTATGACGATCACCAGGCCGGGCCGGGTCGGCGTGGCGCCCAGCGCTCTGCACCGGCCGCCTGTTCGCTGCTGCCACCATGGCCGGGCGCCGCCGCACGTGCTTCAGCCACTTCAGATCGGCGGTTCGGTGCACCGGAGGCTCCCCGCACCGCCCCTCCCGCGCCCATATCTCGATCTTGGTCGGCGGCGCGGGACCACCTCACCCTTCGGGGTGAGGGCGCGGCGAGGTTCACCGGGCCTTCACGCCGGGGTCGCCGCCGGTGGCGTGCGTGTTCGGCCCCGGCCGATACCAAGCACCCGTGACCTCTTCACAGGTTCTGGTCCGGACGCCCGAGGCGGCGGCCACGCGCTACTCGCTGCTGCTGACCACAGACTCCGAGGACGTCGAGGCCGCCCAGCGGCTCCGCCACCGGGTGTTCGCCGGGGAGCTCGGCGCGCGGCTCGACTCGCTGCGCCCCGGCCTCGACGCCGACCGCTTCGACGAGTTCTGCGACCACCTCGTGGTGCGCGAGGACGCGACCGGCGAGGTCGTCGGCACCTACCGCATGCTGCCGCCGCGCCGGGCGCGCGCCGCGGGCGGCCTCTACTCCGACGGCGAGTTCGACCTCACCGCCCTCGACCCGATCCGTTCGGAGCTGGTCGAGACGGGGCGCTCCTGCGTGCACCCCGACCACCGGGCGGGCGCGGTCGTCGGGCTGGTGTGGGCCGGGATCGCGCGGTACATGCTGCTCACCGGCAACCGCTGGCTCACGGGCTGCGCGAGCGTCCCCCTCGACGACGGCGGCGCGCTGGCCGCCGGGGTCCGTGACACCGTCTTCGCCTCGCACCTCTCGCCGGCCGGGTACCGCGTGACGCCGCACCAGCCGTGGGACGCGGAGGCCGCCACCCGGCACCGCCGCGCCGCGCTGCCGCCGCTGCTGCGCGGTTACCTGCGGCTCGGCGCCTGGGTGTGCGGGGAGCCGGCCCACGACCCCGCCTTCGGTTGCGCCGACTTCCTGGTCCTCCTCGGCCTCGACCACGCCGACCAGCGCTACCTCCGCTTCTTCCTGGGCGACCGGTGAGCGAGCGGACCGCGCGCCGCCCTGGGCGAGTGGTGAGCGAACGCACCGCACCGCTCGCGGACTCGCTGACCACGGCCCTGCGCCTCCGGCGATCGACGACCCGGTCCCCGGACCAGCTCCCCACCCTCCCGCCCGCCGCCCTCCGCACCCTCCACCCCACCCACCCCGGTCTCCCGCCCGTCGCGGACCGACCGGCCTGGGCGCCCTGCTCGCCCTGCGGTCCCGACTGTCTCCCCCGCGCCGGCCGCCGCGCAGACCCGAGGGCCACCCTCCGCGTCGCGCGCCGGCTCACCACGCTGGTCGCGCTCCTGCTCGTCGCCCTGCCGGTCCTCCTCGTCGGCCCGAACCCGCGGCTGTTCCGGGCCGTGCTGCGCGCCGCCGGCGTCCGGCTCCGGATCCGCGGCACCACCTACGGCGAGGGCGGCGTGCTGGTCGTCGCCAACCACCTGTCGTGGATCGACGTCGTGGTGCTCGGCGCCGTCGGCCCGGTCCGGATGATCGCGAAGCGGGAGGTGGCCGATTGGCCGCTGATCGGCCCGATGGCCCGCCGGACCGGCGCGCTGTTCGTCGACCGGGGCGGCCTCCGCGGGCTGCCGGACATCGTCGCCGGGACCGCGACGGCGCTGCGCGGCGGCGCGGTCGTCGGCGTCTTCCCCGAGGGCACGACCTGGTGCGGTTCGGCGTCGGGCCCCTTCCGGCGGGCCCCGTTCCAGGCCGCGCTCGACGCCGGCTGCCCGGTCCGGCCCGTCCGCATCGACCTCGCCCTGCCCGACGGCAGGCCCACCACCGCGGGCGCGTTCGTGGGCGACGAGACCCTCTGGGACTCGCTGCGGCGGGTCCTGCGGCTGGAGCGCCTGGACTGCACGCTCACCCTGCTGCCCCTGCTGCCGCCGGAGGGGGACCGGCGCACGCTCGCCGCACGGGCCGAACGGGCGGTCACGGCGGCCCGGTAGCCACCCGGGTGGGAGGGCCGCACCGCGGTCCGGCGTCTACCCTGAACGGCGATGAACGACCAGGAGACCGCGCCCGCCACGGGAGCCCGACGTCGAGCGGGGTCCCGGCCGTGACGTACCTGGACCACGCGGCGACCACGCCGATGGTGCCCGAGGCCGTCGCCGTGATGGCGGAGGCCATGGCGCGCACCGGGAACGCGTCGTCGCTGCACTCCGCCGGCCGCCGCGCCCGGCGGGAGGTCGAGGAGTCCCGCGAGGGCATCGCCGCGGCGGTCGGCGCCCGGCCGTCGGAGGTCGTGTTCACCACCGGCGGGACCGAGAGCGACAACCTGGCCGTCAAGGGCGTCTTCTGGGCCCGTCGTGCCGCCGATCCCCGCCGCACGCGGGTGCTGGTCTCGGCCATCGAGCACCACGCCGTGCTCGAGTCGGCGGAGTGGCTCGTCGAGCACGAGGGCGCGGAGCTGGTCCTGCTGCCGGTCGACGCCGCGGGCCGCGTCCGCCCGGAGGTGCTGCGCGCCGCGATCGAGGAGGCGCCCGAGGCCACCGCGCTGGTCTCCGTCATGTGGGCGAACAACGAGGTCGGCACGGTCAACCCGATCCGCGAGCTCGCCGCCGTCGCGCACGAGTACGGCGTACCGATGCACACGGACGCGGTGCAGGCCGTCGGCATCCTGCCCATCGACTTCGGGGCCAGCGGCGTCGACGCGCTCACCCTCACCGGGCACAAGCTCGGCGGCCCCTACGGCGCCGGCGCGCTGCTGCTCGGGCGCGAGGTCGGCGCGGTCCCGCTGCTGCACGGCGGCGGCCAGGAACGCGACGTCCGCTCCGGCACGCTCGACACCCCCGCCGTCCTCGGCCTCGCCACCGCCGTCCAGAAGGCGGTCGCCGACGCCCCGCGCCGCGCCGCCGTGCTCACCGGCCTGCGGGACGAGCTGGTGAACCGGATCCGCACGGTCGTCCCCGACGCCACGCTCAACGGCGACCCGGGCACGGCCGTGATCGACGGCGGCCCCTCCCGCCTGCCCGGCAACGCGCACCTCAGCTTCCCCGGCTGCGAGGGCGACAGCCTGCTCATGCTGCTCGACGCGCACGGCATCGAGTGCTCCACCGGCTCGGCGTGCACCTCGGGCGTCGCACAGCCCAGCCACGTGCTGCTGGCCATGGGCGCGAGCGAGGCCGTGGCCCGCGGGTCGCTGCGGTTCTCCATGGGGCACACCACGACCGAGGCGGACGTCGCCGCGGTCGTCGACGTCATCGGTCCCGTCGTCGAGCGGGCCCGCCGGGCCAGCGCGGGCGGCACGCGCCGGCGGGAAGCCGCCGGCAGCTCGTGAGGCCGTTCCGATGAGGGTCCTGGCCGCGCTCTCCGGCGGCGTCGACTCCTCGGTCGCCGCGGCGCGGGCGGTGGGCGCCGGGCACGAGGTCGTCGGCGTCCATCTCGCGCTCTCCCGCACCCGGGACGCGCTGCGCTCCGGCTCCCGCGGCTGCTGCTCGCGCGAGGATGCCGCAGACGCCGCGCGGGTCGCCGACGTGCTCGGCATCCCGTACTACGTCTGGGACCTGTCCGAGGAGTTCGCCGAGGACGTCGTCGAGGACTTCGTGGCGAGCTACGCCGCCGGCGAGACGCCCAACCCCTGCCTGCGCTGCAACGAGAAGATCAAGTTCGCTGCGGTGCTGGACCGGGCCCTCGCCCTGGGCTTCGACGCCGTGTGCACCGGTCACTACGCCCGCCTCGAGGGCGGCGTCCTGCGCCGGGCGAGCGACGCGGGCAAGGACCAGTCCTACGTGCTCGCGGTCCTGCGCGCCGACCAGCTCGCGCACGCGATGTTCCCGGTCGGCGACACCGGGAAGCCCGCGATCCGCGAGGAGGCCGCGCGGCTCGGGCTGCGCACCGCGGCGAAGCCGGACAGCCACGACATCTGCTTCATCCCCGACGGCGACACCCGCGGCTTCCTGCGCGACCGCCTCGGCGAGCGGCCCGGCGAGATCGTCGACGCGGCGACCGGCGAGGTCCTCGGCGCCCATGCGGGCGTGCACGGCTTCACCGTCGGGCAGCGCAAGGGGCTCGGCGTCGACCGCCCCGCCACCGACGGCCGCCCCCGCTACGTCCTCGGGATCGAGCCGGTCAGCGGCACCGTGACCGTCGGCCCGGGGTCGGCGCTGAGCGTCCGGACCGTGGAGGCCCGGCGGCCGGTGTGGTGCTCGGGCACCGCGCCCGGCGGCCCCTTCGCGTGCACCGTCCAGGTCCGCGCGCACGGCGGCACCGCGCCGGCCGAGGCCACCCCCGTCGGCGACGGCGTGCGGGTCGAGCTCGCCGAGCCGCTGCGCGGGGTCGCCCCCGGCCAGGCGATCGCCTTCTACCGGGACGACCCGGCGGGCGACGTCGTGCTCGGCTCGGCCACCATCACCGCGACCGCATAGTTCAGCTCACGGAGACCTCGGCGACCATGCCCCGCATGAGGTGCGGCGGCCCCTCGCCGTCGCCCAGCGGGCAGAGGACGAGGTAGCGCCCCGCGGGGAGGTCGACCAGCATCCCGCCCTGCTCGCCCGGGCCCGCCGTCGCGGCGCCGGGCACCACGTCGACCTGCTGCGCCAGCAGCTCCGGTGGTGTGGCGAGGACCTGCGCCACTGTCACCGCCTGGTCCTTCGGCCGCACGATCAACACCGCGTGGTACAGGTTCGCGGTCGAGCGGTTCACCAGCCGGACCGCCGTCGGACCGGCCCGCAGCGTCGCCGGGACGCCGTCGAGGCGGTACTCCGTGGCCGTGACCTGCACCTGCTGGTAGCCGCAGTGCTCGTAGGCCCACGTCTCGTAGTCGTTCACGCTCTGCGCGACGACGGGCGCGTCCGCCGGGGCCGCCGTCCCGGTGGTCGCCGCCGACCGCAGGACCCCCTGCAGCGTGGTGAGCGTCGGGCGCAGGTCCGGGGGTGCCGTCGCGACCGCGGAGTCCAGCAACGGCAGGATCTGGCCCGCCCACGCCCGCACGGCGGCCGGGTCCGGTGTCCCCGGATCACCCGCGGGAGGCGGGACGGCGTCGATCTTCAACAGGTTGGTGCAGGTCGTGTCGAGGGGTGCGGGGGCAGGTGCGGCGGCCTCCGCCGCACCCGCGGCCGGGGCCGGGCCGGCCGCGCAGGCGACCGCCCCACCGGCCAGGGCCACGACCGCCGTCGCCGCGCCCAGCAGCCGCCTCGTCCGGATGCCCGTCCGTGAGCCCATGAGGTCCCCCAACCCTGAGCGGCGCTCGTGCGGTGGTGAGCATGGGCGCGCGGCGGGGTGCCGGGGCAGGGCCTGAGGACCCCGGTCCGTCCGCAGTTCCCCGCACGGACCGCGCAACCGGGCCCGGCGCGGCACGCTGCCGGCCGCAGTGTGAGACTCGGACCCGTGAGCACGCCCGACGATCCGCTGGCCGCCCTCCTCGCCGCCGCCGGCCTGGGCGAGGAGAAGTCCGAACCCGAGGACGACCCGCTGGCCGCCGCCCTCGCCGCGGCCGGCCTCGGCGACGTCGAGCCGGGGGAGTCGGTCGCCCCCGAGCCGCGCATCCAGGTGAGCGCGGCCCCGGAGGAGCCCGAGGAGGAGGGTCCGAAGGAGCGCTGGCCGGCGGGCGCGGCGACCGGCGTCGGCTCGCTGCCCGGCACCGACCCGCGCGAGGCCGCCGAGACCGTCGCGGGGGAGTTCCCGCTGCTCACGCACCTGCCGGAGCTTCCGGCCCGGGGAGTCGGGGCGGATCCCGTCGGCCGCGCCGCCGGGCTGCTCGTGGACCTGGCGGTGGAGGTCGTGCCGACGGCGTGGCGGGTCACCGCGCGCCCCGGCAAGGATCATCGCCGGGCCGTCGACCTGCTGCGCTCGGACCTCGACGCCCTCGACGAGGCCTGCGACCGGACCCGGCCGGGCTGGGTGAAGGTCCAGGTCGTGGGCCCGTGGACGCTCGCGGCCGCGGTCGAGCTGGCGAGCGGGCACCGGGTGCTCACCGACCACGGGGCCGTGCGGGAGTTCGCGGTGAGCCTCACCGAGGGCCTGCGCGCGCACGTCGCGGAGGTGGCGGCGCGGACCGGCGCCCACGTCGTGGTGCAGCTCGACGAGCCGCGGCTCGCCGCCGTCCTCGCCGGCTCGCTGCCCACGGCGTCGGGCTACGGCACGGTGCGCGCGGTGCCCGAGCCGGAGGCCCAGGACACGTTGCGGGACATGATCTCCGCGCTGCGGGTGCCGGTCACGGTGCGGGTGCCCGGCGACCGCCCGCCGCTACGGCTGCTGCGCGACGTCGGCGCCGCGGGGCTCGCCATCGACGGCACCCGGCCGTCGATCTCCGGCGACACGGCGGTGCCCGCGGCGCTCGACGCCGTCGGCGAGGTGTGGGACGCCGGTCTGCCGCTCTTCCTCGGCCTGGTCCCGGTGCGCGACCCGGGCGAGCCGCTGGAGACCGCCACCCTGGCCCGCCGGGCCTTCGACCTGGCCGACCGGCTCGGCTTCGACCGGGCGCGGCTGGCCGAGCTGGCCGTCCCGACCCCGGCCGCCGGCCTGGCCCGCGCGACCCCGGCCTGGGCGCGCCGGGCGATGGAGCTCAGCCGCGACCTCGGCAAGGCCTTCGCCGACCCCGACGAACTCCCGGGCACCGAGCAGGCCGGCCGCTGACCCCTGAACGAACGGCGCTCTTGCTCACAAGGATTGAGCGAGAGCGCCGTTCGTGTCGTGGTCAGGAGGCGTGCGCGACGACCGGGGCGTCGGAGGTCTCGTAGAGGTCCCGGCGGAACCGCTCCTTGATCGTCGCGACGGCGACGAAGGTGACCGCCGCGCCCGCGATGATGTAGAGCGACACCGACCACGAGGCGCCCGTCGCGGCCAGCAGGGCCGCCATGATGAACGGCGCGAGCCCGCCCGCGAACACCGACGCGAACTGGTAGCCGAGCGAGGCGCCCGAGTACCGGACGTCGGCCGGGAACATCTCGGCGTACAGCGTGGCCTGCGGGCCGTACATGGTCGCGTGGATCGTGAAGCCGATCAGCAGGGCCAGGAAGACCAGCGGCACGGAGCCGGTGTTCACCAGCCAGAACATCGGGAAGGCGAACAGCGCCATCAGCACGGCGCCGGTCAGGTACAGCTTCTTGCGGGTGCCCATCCGGTCGGTGAGCGCGCCGAAGAACGGCATCGTGACGACCTGGGTCAGCCCGGCGGCCATCACACACCACAGGATCGAGGTGCGGGACATGCCGACGGTCTTGGTCGCGTAGTCGAGCATGCCGCTGATGAGGATGTAGAAGGTCGCGTTGACCACGAAGAACGCGCCGGCGGCCTGCAGGATCTCCCGCCAGTACCGGCGGACCGCCTGGACCAGCGGCGCCTTGCGCAGCCCGGCCTCGCGCTTCGACTCCGCCGAGCGGTGCTGCAGCTCGCGGAACACCGGGGTGTCCTCGATCTTCAGCTGCACGTAGATGCCGATCAGCACCAGCAGCAGGCCGGACAGGAACGGCACCCGCCAGCCCCATGCGTCGAACTGCTCCGGGGTGAGGACCGCGGTGAGGATCAGGAAGAAGACGTTGCCGGCGACGGCACCGAAGATCGCGCCGGTCTGCACGAGGCTGCCGTAGAAGCCGCGACGCTCCACCGGAGCGTGCTCGGTGAGCAGCAGCGCGGCGCCGCCCCACTGCGCGCCGACGCCCAGGCCCTGCACCAGCCGTGCGACGACGAGCAGGACCGGCGCCCACACGCCGATGGTCGCGTAGCCGGGCAGCACGCCGATCGCGGTGGTCGCGATGCCCATGACCAGCATCGCGACGACGAGCGGGGGCTTGCGGCCGAACCGGTCGCCCACGTGCCCGGCGATGATGCCGCCGAGCGGCCGCGCCACGAAGCCGACGGCGAACGTCGCGAACGAGGCCAGCGTGCCGGCGACCGGGCTGACCGAGGGGAAGAACTGGTGGCCGAGCACGAGCGCGGCGGCCGTCGCGTAGATCAGGAAGTCGAACCACTCGAGCGTGGTGGCGAAGACCGCGGCCGCGGCGAGCCTTCCCATGCGCGGGGGAGCGGTGTGCTCCGTCCGGTCCAGTTTGTCGGGGGACATGTCGGCAACCTCCGCCACGGTGCGGGTGCGTCGCCCGCGGGGTACGGGCGGCGGTACGAACGATCGTTCTTACCGTAGCCCCGGCTTTTCCCGCCGACAAGGGGTGGGGGTCAGGCCCGGGGGAGCGGGGCCTCGAGCAGGGCCAGCGCGTACCGGGCGTGCTGCTCGGCGAGCTGGCCCCGGGAGAGCCGGCCGTCGGGCCGGTACCAGGTGGCGACGGCGTTGACCATCGACAGGATCGCGCGGGCGGCGTCCCCGGCGTGCGGCGTGCGGAACTCCCCGCCGGCCACGCCCTGCTCCACGATGTCGGCGAAGATCGCCTGCGTGCGGTCGCGGTCGGCGACCAGCCGCGCCCGGTCCTCGCCCTGCAGGTACCGCACCTCGGCGGTGGAGACCAGCATCGCGAGCTGCTGGTCCACCACGAACCCGACGTAGGCGCGCACCGCCTCGCGCATGCGGGAGGTGGCGTCGTCGCCGGCGTCGGCGACCGCCCGGCGGACCCGTGCCTCGAGCTCGGCGTTGGCGTGCCGCAGCACCTCGGCGAGCAGGTGCGACTTCGAGGGGAAGTAGTTGTAGAGGTTCGACAGGCTGGTGGCGGCGCCCTTCGCGACCTCGCGCATCGAGGCCCCGTTGAACCCCTGCGCACCAAACGCGGCCAGCGCGGCGTTGAGGATCGCGGCCTCGTTCCCGCGCCCCGTGTCGGCGACCAGCAGCGCCGGGGAACGATCGTTCATGTCGGCCAGGCTAGTGCAGCGCCGGCGCTTGACGGCGGGGGCGACAGGGTGGTTTCGTCGAACGTGTAAGAACGTTCGTTCGTACGCCGTCGTCGACGAAAGGGGGCCGCGTGACGACCGAGCAGGTCCTGCGACCCGACACCCGGACCGGGCCGGGCCGCCGGTTCGAGGAGTTCACGGTCGGGGAGCGCTTCACCAGCGCGCCGCGCACCGTCACGGCCGAGGACCTCGCGGACTTCACCCGGCTCTCGGGCGACGACCACCCGCTGCACGCGGGCCCGGACGGCATCCTGCAGGGCCCGTTCGGCCTCGCCGTCGCGATGGGCCTGCTGCAGTCCCTCGGCCTGCACGGCTCCGCGGTCCGCGGGCTGCTCGACACGCACTGGAGCTACCGGCTCCCGCTGCGCGTCGGCGACACGGTGCACCTGGAGATGACGGTCGTGCGCTGCCGCCGCACGCGCACGGGCGACCGCGGCGTGGTCACCCGGCACATGCGGCTGGTCGACGAGCAGGGGCGCACCGTGCAGGAGGGCACCACCTCCGCGCTGGTCGACGCCGCCGGCCCGGGCCCGGACGAGGTCGGTCGCGCCTTCGGCACCGTCGCGTGGGGCGAGGCGCTCGTCGCGGCGCTGGCGCCGGAGTTCGCCGAGTCGCTCGCCACCTGGGACGGGGCGATCGGGCTGCGCGCCGGCGAGCACGAGGTCCAGCTGCGCGTCTACCGCGGCAAGGTCATCGAGGTGGCCGGCCGCGCGGCGCAGGGCCCCACGTTCACCGTCGAGGCGGACGAGCTCACCTGGACCGAGCTCGTCACCGCGCCGGCCAACGAGTTCACCCGCTTCGCCATGTCCGGCCGGTTCGGCATGCGGGGCAACGGCTACGAGTACCTGCGCCTGACGAAGGCCCTGCACCTGATCGTCGACGCGGCCCGGGGGATCGCATGAGGTACATCGGGATCGGCCGCGCGCTCGCCTTCGTCGAGGAGCACGGCCCGGCCGCCGGCACGCCCGTGCTGTGCCTGCACACCGCGGGGCAGAGCGGGGTGCAGTGGCGGCACGTCGCCCCGGCGCTCGCCGCCCGCGGCTTCCGGGTCGTGGTGCCGGACCTGCCCGGGCACGGCCGGTCGGAGCCCGCGCCCGGCGGCCCGGTGACCGACCTCGGCGACTACGCCGCCTGGTGCCTCGAACTCATCGACGCCCTGCGGCTGGAGCGCCCGTACGTCGTCGGCTGCTCGATCGGCGGGAAGATCACGCTGGACCTGGCCGCACGGGCGTCGGGCCGGCTCGCGGGCGTCGTGGCGATGGCGGCGAACGCCTGGACCGGCGGCACGCCCTCCGAGCGGGGGCTGCGCCGCGAGCTGTCCGACGCCGCCGCCCCGAGCCGGACCGACCGGACCTACCTGGGGACGCTCGCCGTCGTCGGGCGGTCGGTGCCGGCCGAGCGGGCCGAGCTGATCGCGACCATGCACCGCCGCGAGGACCCGGCGGTCTCGAACTCGGACCTGATCGGCTGGACCACGCACGACCTGCGCGAGCGCCTCGGCGGGGTGACCTGCCCGGCGCACCTCGTCGTCGGCGCCGACGACCTGTGGGTCCCGGCCGCCGGTACGCGGGCCGCGGCCGCGCTGATCCCCGGCGCGCGGTGCACCGTGCTCGACGGGATCGGGCACTATCCGATGGAGGAGATCGAGGGCTTCGACGGCGTGCTCGCGGGCTGGCTGGCGGGGCTCGGGAGCGAGGTGGCGGCATGAGCGAGGTCGCGAGCGGGACGGACGACCCGACCGCGGAGGAGCGCGAGCCGCTCGTCGCGCCCCACCCCGTGGCCGCCCTCCCGGAGTCCGGCCCGGTGCCGCGGGACCTGCCCGACCTGCTCGGCCGCATCGCCGGGCGGGACCCGGACGCGGTCGTCGTGGTGGACAAGGGCCCGGCGGGCGAGCGGATCCCGGTCACCCGCGGCGAGCTGTGGCGCCGCACCGGCGCGCTCGCCGAGGAGCTGCGCACCCGCGGGATCGGCGCCGGAGACTGCGTCGCGGTGTGGATGCCCAACTGGAGCGACGCGCTGGCCTGGCAGTTCGCCGTTGCCGCGCGCGGGGCGCACGTCATCGGGATCAACACCCGGTACAACGTCGAGGAGGTGCGGCACGTCCTCGAGCGCGCCCGCCCGACGCTCGTCGCCCTGGCCCACGACTTCCACGGCCTCGACCTGCTCGGCCGGCTGAAGGAGGCGATCGGCGACGGGCCCGCCCCACCGGTGGCCGTCGTCGCCGGACCGGGCCGGGAGGTGCCGGACCCGGCGGTCGCCGACGTCGGCGGGGGCGCGTGGGTGCCCACCCTGGCCGAGGGCGACGTGCCGGGGTCGGACCCGGCGGGCCTCGCCGTGGCGTTCACGACCTCCGGCTCGACCGGCATGCCGAAGCTCGCGGCGCACTCGGCGACCGGCGTGCTCACCCACGCGGCCGCGGACGCCGCCACGATCGGGATCGCGGAGGGCGAGCACGTGCTCTGCGCGCTCCCGCTGTCCGGCGTGTTCGGCTACCAGACCGCGATGGCGGCCTTGGCCGCCGGCGCGGTGTGTGTCTTCGCCCCGGTGTTCTCGGCCGACGCGGTGCTCGACGACATGGAGTCCCTCCGCGTCACGCACGTCGTCGGCGGCGACGACCTGGTGCTCCGGCTCGCCGACGCCTGGCGGAAGGACGAACGGGACCTGTCGGCCTGGCGCTGGTGGGGCGTGGCCGACTTCCAGGGCCGGTCCCGCGAGCTCGCCGTGTGGGCGCGGGACCGGTTCGGCACCCTGACCTCGGGCGTCTACGGCTCCTCGGAGCTGTTCGCGCTCACCTCCCACTGGCCGCACGACGAGCCGGAGCCGGCCCGCTGGGTCGGCGGCGGGCGCGTCGTCCATCCCGGCATCGAGGTGCGGGTGGCCGACCCGGTCACCGAGGAGGTGCTCGCCCCGGGCCACGAGGGCGAGCTGCAGTTCCGCGGGCCCAACGTGGTCGACGCCTACCTGGGCGCCGAGGTCCCCGACGCGTTCACCCGGGACGGCTGGTTCCACTCCGGCGACCTCGGCACGATCGTCGACGACGGCGTGTTCGCCTACGTCTGCCGGATGGGCGACGCCCTGCGGCTGCACGGCTTCCTGGTCGACCCCGCGGAGATCGAGGTGCGGCTGGCCGCGCACCCGGACGTGCACACCGCGAAGGTCGTCGGCGTGCCGGACGCGCAGGGCGCGACGGTGGCCGTCGGGTTCGTGGTGCCGGAGGAGGGGCGCGCGCCGGACCCGGCCGGGCTCCGGGCCTGGTGCGCCGACGGGCTGGCCAAGTTCAAGGTGCCCGAGACGGTGCACGTCATCGAGGCGATGCCGACCACCTCGGGCACCAACGGCACCAAGATCCGGGCCGCCGCGCTGCGGGAGTGGGCCGCCGCCGCGCGGTGACGGCGCCCGCTCGTCCGGGAAGTGTCGGTGGGGCCTACTAACCTGCCACCCGTGAGCCCGGACAGCCCGCCCACCAGCACCGTTCCCAACGACGCGCGGGAGCGGCACGCCGCCCTGGCCACCGAGGTCGCGGACCACCAGTTCCGGTACTACGTGCTCGATGCGCCCGTGGTCTCGGACGGCCAGTTCGACGAGCTGTGGCGCGCGCTGATCGCGCTGGAGGAGGAGTTCCCGGAGCTCCGCACGCCGGACTCGCCCACACAGAAGGTGGGCGGCCGGTTCTCCACCGAGTTCACGGCGTACGACCACCTCGAGCGCATGCTCAGCCTGGACAACGCGTTCAGCGAGGAGGACCTGCGCGGCTGGGCGGAGCGCACCGTCCGCGAGGTCGGGTCGGACCTGCACTACCTGTGCGAGCTGAAGATCGACGGGCTCGCGGTGAACCTGCTGTACGAGAACGGGGTGCTCACCCGCGCGCTCACCCGGGGGGACGGGCGCACGGGCGAGGACATCACGCTCAACATGCGCACCCTCGAGGAGGTGCCCGAGAAGCTCACCGGCACCGAGGAGTTCCCGGTGCCCGAGCTCGTCGAGGTGCGCGGCGAGGTGTACTTCCGGCTCGAGGACTTCCAGCGGCTCAACGCCGCGCTCGTCGAGGCGGGCAAGCCCCCCTTCGCGAACCCGCGCAACACCGCCGCCGGCTCGCTGCGGCAGAAGGACCCGCGGGTCACCGCGTCCCGCAACCTGCGGCTGATCTGCCACGGGCTGGGCAGGCGCAAGGGCTTCACCCCCGTCACCCAGTCGCACTCCTACCAGGCGCTGCAGGCCTGGGGGCTGCCGGTCTCCACCCGCACCACCGTCTTCACCTCGATCGACGACGTGGTGGCGCACGTCGCGTACTGGGGCGAGCACCGGCACGACATCGAGCACGAGATCGACGGCGTGGTCGTCAAGGTGGACGAGGTGGCCCTCCAGCGCCGCCTCGGCGCCACCTCCCGCGCGCCGCGCTGGGCGATCGCGTACAAGTACCCGCCGGAGGAGGCCTTCACGAGGCTCCTCGACATCCAGGTCAACGTCGGGCGCACCGGGCGGGTCACCCCGTTCGCGGTCATGGAGCCCGTGCTGGTCGCGGGGTCCACGGTCTCGATGGCCACCCTGCACAACGAGGACGAGGTGCGCCGCAAGGGCGTGCTGATCGGCGACCGCGTGGTCATCCGCAAGGCGGGCGACGTGATCCCGGAGGTGCTGGGCCCGGTCACCGACGTGCGCACCGGCGAGGAGCGGGCGTTCGTCATGCCCACGCACTGCCCCGAGTGCGGCACCGAGCTGGTGCGGCAGAAGGCGGGGGACGTCGACCAGCGCTGCCCCAACGCCCGGTCCTGTCCCGCGCAGCTGCGGGAGCGGCTGTTCCACGTGGCCGGCCGCGGGTCGTTCGACATCGAGGGCCTGGGCTACGAGGCCGCCACCGCCCTGCTGAAGTCCGGCGTGGTGCACGACGAGGGGGACGTCTTCGCCCTCACCGAGGAGGACCTGCTGCGGGTCGACCTCTTCCGCACCAAGGCGGGCGCGCTGTCGGCCAACGGCCGCAAGCTGCTGCAGAACCTGGAGGCGGCGAAGGACCGGCCGCTGTGGCGGGTGCTGGTCGGGCTGTCGATCCGGCACGTCGGACCCACCGCCGCGCAGGCGCTGGCCCGCGAGTTCCACTCCATGGACGCGATCGAGCAGGCCGCGGCCACGGCGCGGGAGGAGACCGAGAAGGCCGGGGTGGAGATCACGTCGACCGGGTCCGCGGCCGAGGACCCGGACGGGGAGGCCGCCCCGGACACCGAGGCGACGCCCGAGGCCGCCCCGGACACCGAGGCCGCCGACGCGTCGACGGAGGACGCCGATCCCGAGGCGCTCGCCGCCGAGGCGGAGCGGGCGCAGAAGGCGGCCACGCGTGCCCAGGCGAAGGCGGTCGCGGCGGCGCTGGCGCCGATCGCGGGCGTCGAGGGGGTGGGTCCCACGATCGCCGCCGCGGTGCGGGACTGGTTCACCGTCGACTGGCACCGCGAGGTCGTCGCGAAGTGGCGGGCCGCGGGCGTGCAGATGGTCGACGAGGTCGACGAGTCCGTCCCGCGCACCCTGGAGGGCCTGTCAATCGTCATCACCGGCTCGATGGAGAACTTCTCCCGGGACGAGGCCAAGGAGGCGATCATGGCCCGCGGCGGCCGGGCCGCCGGGTCGGTGTCGAAGAAGACGGCGTTCCTCGTGGCGGGCGACGCCCCGGGCTCCAAGTTCGACAAGGCCGTCGAGCTCGGCGTCCCGGTGCTCGACGAGGAGGGCTTCCGCGTCCTGCTGGACCGCGGCCCGGAGGAGGCCACCCGACACGCCGAGGCCGCGTCGGGATCGTGACACGCGTCAGCAGTTGGAGGGATCTCCCGGCCCGGTCGCGCGGACCCGCGCGAGGGGCCCACTAGGCTCGCGGCTTCCGCTCCCCGCACGGGCCTGACCGGTCGTCGCGCCGTCCACTGCCTGCGTGGGTGCGGCGCGGATTCTTTGTGGAGACGAAGGAGGCAGGGTGCTGCAGGCGGTTCTGAACGGTTCGCGTCCGGAGGACGCGCACCCGGCGCTGCCCGTCCTCGCCCGGCACCTCGCCCGGGACGCCCGCGCGGTCGCCCGCCTCGGCGTCGGCTCCGTGCACGTCCACCCGCGCGACCCGCTCGGCCACGAGACCATCGACCCGGTGCACGTGGGCGACGCGGTGGCGCTGATCCGCCAGGAGGCGCCGGGCGTCGAGATCGGCGTGACCACGGGCCGGTGGATCCAGCCGGATCCGAACCTGCGCATCGAGGCCGTGCTGAGCTGGGGCCGGCTCGGCCTGGGCAAGCCGGACGTCTGCTCGGTCAACGTCCACGAGAAGGGCTGGGTCGAGGTCTGCAAGGCGGCGGCGTCGGTGGGCATCGGCGTCGAGCTCGGCGTGTGGACCAGCGGCGACGCGGTCACGCTGCGGCAGAGCGGCGTGCCGCCGCGGACCGTGCGCGTGCTCGCCGAGTCGACCGTGGTGTCGGACCCGGAGACCGCCGTCGCCGAGGCCGTCCGGATCGTGCGCGCACTCGGGCAGCTGCCCGTGCCGGTGCTGCTGCACGGCGAGGAGGACGGCGCCTGGCCGGTGCTGGAGTACGCGCTGCGGATGGGCGTCGACACCCGGATCGGCTTCGAGGACGTCCTGGTCCGGCCGGACGGCTGGCTGGCCACGGGCAACGACGACCTCGTCCGCGCCGCGCTCGCCATCCGGGTCTGAGAACCCCTCGGCCCCGCAGCCGAGCCCCTTCGAACGAGGGGGCGATCTGCCGGTTCCGGTGACAGCCGCCCGAACGCCGGGGAAACCCTGGGAGTTCCCGCTCGGGCGGGTCGTCACCCCTGCCCGTCGAGCTTGTTGGTTGGGCAACAGAAACCGGCCGCACGCCGTGGTTGTGGTCGTGGTCGTGACCGATCCGTGATCCCTACCGTTGAGGTCATGAGCTCCGCAAGCCGGTTTCGGGACAGCCGCGTGGCCCGGCGTGTCCGTGCCGCCGCCGGACTGCTGATCACGCCCCTGGTGCCCGACGACGTCCTGGGCACCCTGAACCCGATGTGGTCGCGGTCCGCGCCGCGCGCCCGCGTGGTGAAGGTGGTGCGCGAGACCCCCGACACCACCACGCTCGTGCTGCGGCCGGGCACGCCGTTCGCGCGGCACGTGCCCGGCCAGTACCTCGGGATCGGTCTGCAGGTCGACGGCGTCTGGCACTGGCGGACATACTCGGTCACCTCGCGACCCGGCGACCCGTTGCTGTCGGTCGCCGTCACCGCGGTGCCCGGCGGGATCCTGTCCGGCCGGCTCGCGCACGGCACGCCCGTGGGCAGCGTCGTCGGGCTGGGCCCGGCGGCGGGGGAGTTCACGCTCCCCGAGCCCACGCCGGAGAAGCTGCTGTTCGTCACCGCCGGCAGCGGCATCACGCCGGTGATGGGGATGCTGCGCTCGCTCGACCCGGCCACGCTGTCCGGCGCGGTGCTGGTGCACTGCGACCGCACGCCCGGCGACGTCGTGTTCGGCCCTGAGCTGCGCGCGCTCGCCGCGCGCACCGGGCTGCGGCTCGTCGAGCGGCACACCGCCGGGGAGGGCCGGCTCACCCCGGACGCCCTCGCCGACGAGGTGCCGGACTGGACCGTCCGCGAGACGTGGGCCTGCGGGCCCGCCGGTCTGCTGGACACCCTCGCCGAGCACTGGGAGCGGGCGGGCGACCCGGAGCTGCTGCACGTCGAGCGGTTCGCACCGAAGCGCGTCGGGAGCGCGGCCGGCACCGGCGGTCGGATCACGTTCGCCACCAGCGGTCTCGTGGCCGACGCCGAGCCCGACACCCCCGTCCTGCTGGCCGGCGAGGCCGCCGGCGCCCTGCTGCCCAACGGCTGCCGGATGGGCATCTGCCACACCTGCGTCGGGAAGCTGCAGGCCGGCGCGGTCCGCGACCTGCAGTCCGGCGACCTGATCGACTCCGCCGACCAGCCGGGCCGCCCCGTCCGGACGTGCGTCTCCGCTCCCACCGGCGACATCACCCTCGACCTCTGACCCGTGAGCGCCAACTGCCGCTAGAGGAGCAGCTGCCACTCACGACCCCCACTGAGCTGGAGAAACACCGCATGCTCCATCGTGACCCCCACGCCCCCACCGAGAACGTCTCCGCCGCCGCCCACCTCACCGACGAGCAGGTCGAGGCGCTCGGCGCCGAGCTCGACGCGATCCGCGAGGAGGTCGTCGCCTCGCGCGGCGAGCGCGACGCCCGCTACATCCACGCGGTGATCCGCGCCCAGCGCGGGCTGGAGTTCGGCGGCCGCGGGCTGCTGCTCTTCTCGAAGTTCCCGCCGGCCTGGATCGCCGGCACCGCGGCGCTGTCGATCGCGAAGATCCTCGAGAACATGGAGCTCGGGCACAACATCCTCCACGGCCAGTGGGACTGGATGCGGGACCCGAAGATCCACTCGACGACCTGGGACTGGGACCACGTCGACCCGGCCGAGTTCTGGAAGCGCTCGCACAACTACGAGCACCACACCTTCACGAACATCCGCGGCAAGGACCGCGACCTCGGCTACACGATCATGCGGATCACGGCCGAGGAGGAGTGGCGGCCGAAGCACCTGCTGCAGCCGCTCACGAACGTCGGGCTGTCGCTGATCTTCGAGTACGGCATCGCGCTGTACGACGTCGAGACCGACCGGATCCGCAGCGGTGAGAAGAGCTGGGCCGAGGCCAAGCCGCAGATCGCCGCGACGTTCAGGAAGATCGGCAAGCAGGCGGCCAAGGACTACCTGCTGTTCCCGCTGCTGTCCGGCCCCTCCGCGCTGTCGACGCTCGTCGCGAACCTGACCGCGAACACCGTGCGCAACGTCTGGAGCCACGCGGTGATCTTCTGCGGGCACTTCCCGGACGGCACCGAGACGTTCGAGGAGGAGCGGCTCGAGGGCGAGACCCGGGGGCAGTGGTACATCCGCCAGATGCTCGGCTCGGCGAACCTGACCGGTAGCAAGGCCATGCACCTCATGACCGGCAACCTGTCGCACCAGATCGAGCACCACCTCTTCCCCGACCTGCCCAGCAACCGCTACGCCGAGATCGCGCCCAAGGTCCGGGACATCTGCGAGCGCTACGGCCTGCCGTACAACGCCGGGCCGCTGCCGAAGCAGTACGCGAAGGTCTGGCGCAAGATCATCCGGCTGGCGTTCCCCGGCGGCCACGAGCGCTACGGCGCCCCGAAGCCCGCGCCGCGCAGCCGCATCGGCCGGGTCGTCCGTCGCGCGGCCCCGGCCCGCCTCGCCGCGTAGGCCTCAGGGCTTCGCGTCGAGGGCGCGCAGGCCGACCGTGAGCTCGAGGCGCTGGGCGGGATCGTCCAGCGCCTCGCCGTAGATCTCCCGCAGGCTGGAGAGGCGGTAGCGCACCGTCTGCGGGTGCACGTGCAGGGCCGCGGCCGCGGTACTGACGTCCCCGTGGGCGTCGAGCCACGCCCGCAGCGTCTCCAGCGCCCGCGCCGCCGCGCCGGAGGGCATGTCCTGCAACGGCCCGGTGATCCGGTCCCGAAGGTCGGCGGCGAGATCGGGAGCCCCGAGGAGCAGCAGCTCGACGAGGTGCGTGTCGGCGCGCAGGAGCGGGTCGCCGTCCCGGGCGAGCAGCCCCGCCGCGTGCGCCGGCCACGCGGACAGCGCCCGCGCCGCCGAGCGGTGCGCCTCGGCCGCCGGCACCACCGGGCCCAGGACCGCGGACCGGTCCCGCAGGGCGGCCCGTACCACCTCGTCGAGCCCCTCCCGCACCGCGGGCACGAACGCGACCCCGGCCGGGTCGAGATCGGCCGCGACCGCGCCGGGGATCCGGGCGGCGACCTCCACGGCGCCGTCGACGACGAGGGCGGCCAGCCGGACGGGCACCGTCCAGCCCGCGGCCGTGGCCAGCTTCTCGATCTCCGCGGCCTCGACCGGCGGCCGCGCGACCAGGGCCTCGACCAGGGCGTTGCGCCGGGTCTGCAGGGAACCGGCCTGCATGGCCTCCTCCTGCGCCCACCCGGCGACCGACGCCGCCGACAGCTGCTCGACGTAGGAGAACAGCGCCTCGGCCAGCGCGAAGATCACGTCGGGCGGGAGGGCCCGGGCGACGGGGCTCTCGCCGACGGCCCGCCAGACCGTGCGCGTGCCGACCTGGTAGGCGCTCTGCAGCGCGGCCAGCGTGCGACCCTCGCGGTGCTCGACGCGCCCCAGTTCGGCATAGATCCGGGTGTCCGGCAGATCCGTGTCCGAGCCCAGCAACCCGACGAACTGGTCCAGCGCGACCGAGACGCCCTGGGTGATCCGGTTGCCGAAGTTGCCCTTCAACGGCCGCGCGTACTCCGCCACCTGCACGCGGACCTCGGCGATGATCTCGTCCGTCGCGCCCACGACGTACGGGCGCAGCGCCTTCCCGGCGGTCGACGGGACGCGCGACCAGGGCCGGTCCACGGCCGTCAGGACCCGAGGACCGTCGCGACGATGCCGGCGAGGTGGGTCAGCCGCGCCAGCTCCGACGGCCGGAACGCCGGCCCGCCCGGACGCCCGACGACCAGCGCCTTGGCCGGCAGCGAGCTGCCGAACGGCGCGGCGGCCAGCTCGGTGTCGAGCGCACTCCACGGCTCGGGCACCCAGTGCACCTCGGGGTCGACGATCATCGCCTTGTCCAGCGGCAGCCACGGCAGGTCGCCCGCCCGCGTCTCCGGCGCGGCCGACGAGTCCGCCAGCCGGTAGGAGCGGCCCTCCTCGCGCACGGCGACGATCGCCCAGCCCGCGCGGAACAGCCGCGGGACCTCCTCGGCGAGGCGCTTCAGCCCGTGCTCGGGGTCCGACGCGATCGCGTCGACCAGCTCGAGCTCGCGGTGGGTGTCCAGGCGCCCGCTGTAGGGCCGCACGGACTCCACCTGCACGCCGGGCACCGACTCGGCCGCGGTGATCAGGACGTCCGGCGGGCGCCCCGACGGCAGCTCGACGGCCAGGTCGTCGACCGCCTGGCCGTCCGTCCGCTCGACGACGTCGACGCCCAGGATGTCCGCCCCGGCGTCGCCGAGGGCCGTGGCGACCGCGCCCAGGATGCCCGGTTTGTCCGGCAGGACCACCCGGAGCAGGAACGACACTCCGCCACGCCTCCCTCTGGCCGACCGCACGACACGACGGCGCCCACCCGCCGCGGCCGGGGGCGTCGCCGTGGGTCGATCCTGCCAAACGCGCGGAGGCCGTGGACAGGCGCAGGGGGTTGACAGCGCGGGCGAAACCCGTCGGCGTCCTGTCGGTCGGCGCGAATAGACTCGACCCCGGCCGGGCGCCCCGCGCCCGAGGGACGCGGCCGACCCGCCGCGTCCACCCCCTGAGCCCAACGCCGAAGGAACCCTCATGTCCCCCGACTCCGGGGCCATCTCCCGGGACGAGGTCGCGCACCTCGCCCGGCTGGCCCGGCTGGCCGTCACGGACGCCGAGCTCGACGTCTTCGCCGGCCAGCTCGACGTCATCCTCGGCGCCGTCGCCCGCGTGGGCGAGGTGGCCGCGGACGACATCCCGCCGACGTCGCACGCGGTGCCGCTGCAGAACGTGTTCCGGCCGGACGTCCGGCGTCCCGGGCTGAGCCAGGAGCAGGCGCTCGCGTGCGCCCCCGCCGCCGAGGAGGGCCGCTTCCGCGTGCCCCGGATCCTGGGGGAGGAGCAGTGAGCGAGCTCATCCGGCTGACCGCCTCGGACCTGGCGGCGAAGATCCACTCCGGCGAGGTCTCGGCCGTCGAGGCCGCGCAGGCCCATCTCGACCGGATCGCCGAGGTCGACGGCGAGGTCCACGCGTTCCTGCACGTCGGGGCCGAGGCCGCACTGGCCAACGCCGCGCTGGTCGACGAGGCCGTGCAGGCCGGCACCGCGCCGGCGTCCCCGCTGGCCGGCGTCCCGCTGGCGCTCAAGGACGTGTTCACCACCACCGACATGCCCACGACCTGCGGCTCGCGGATCCTCGAGGGCTGGCGCCCGCCGTACGACGCCACTCTCACCGCGAGGCTGCGCGCCGCCGGGATCACGATCCTGGGCAAGACGAACATGGACGAGTTCGCCATGGGCTCCTCCACCGAGCACTCGGCGTACGGGCCCACCCGCAACCCGTGGGACCTCTCCCGGATCCCGGGCGGCTCCGGCGGCGGGTCCGCGGCCGCGCTGGCCGCGTTCGAGGCGCCGCTCGCGATCGGCACCGACACCGGCGGCTCGATCCGCCAGCCCGCGGCCGTCACCGGCACCGTGGGCGTCAAGCCGACCTACGGCGGGGTGTCCCGCTACGGCCTCGTGGCCTGCGCGTCCTCGCTCGACCAGGGCGGCCCGTGCGCCCGCACGGTGCTCGACGCCGCGCTGCTGCACGAGGTCGTCGCGGGGCACGACCCGCTCGACTCCACCTCGATCGACGCGCCGGTGCCGGCCGTCGTCGAGGCCGCGCGGATCGGCGCGCAGGGCGACCTGTCCGGCGTGCGGGTCGGCGTGGTCCGCGAGCTGGGCGGGGAGGGTTACCAGCCCGGCGTGCGGGCGTCGTTCGACGCGGCGCTGCGCCGGCTGGAGAAGCTCGGCGCCGAGGTCGTCGAGGTGTCCTGCCCGCACTTCGAGTACGGGCTGGCGGCGTACTACCTGATCCTGCCGAGCGAGGTGTCGTCGAACCTCGCCCGGTTCGACGCCATGCGCTACGGCCTGCGCGTCGACAAGGGCGCCTCCGCCGAGGAGGTCATGGCCGCGACCCGCGAGGCCGGGTTCGGCCCCGAGGTCAAGCGCCGGATCATCCTGGGCACGTACGCGCTGTCGTCGGGCTACTACGACGCCTACTACGGGCAGGCGCAGAAGGTTCGCACGCTGATCAGCCGGGACTTCGCCGCCGCGTTCGAGCAGGCGGACGTGCTGGTCAGCCCCACCGCGCCGACCACGGCCTTCCCGATCGGCGAGAAGGTCGACGACCCGCTGGCGATGTACCTCAACGACCTCGCCACCATCCCGACCAACCTCGCCGGCGTGGCCGGCATGTCGGTGCCGTCGGGCCTGGCGGAGGAGGACGGCCTGCCGGTCGGCCTGCAGATCATGGCGCCCGCGCTGGGCGAGGCCGTGATGTACCGCGTCGGCGCCGCCTTCGAGGCCGCGCGCGACGCCGACGAGGGCGGGCCGCTGATCGCCCGCGTGCCGGAGGTTGCCCGATGACCGCCCCCACGCTCGTGGACTACGCCGACGTCGTGGCCCAGTACGAGCCCACGCTCGGGCTCGAGGTGCACGTCGAGCTGTCGACCAGCACGAAGATGTTCTGCGGCTGCCCGACCGATTTCGGCGCCGAGCCCAACACCCAGGTCTGCCCGACCTGCCTGGGCCTGCCCGGCTCGCTGCCCGTGGTCAACCGGGCCGCGGTCGAGGCCGCGATCCGGATCGGGCTGGCGCTCAACTGCTCGATCGCGCCATGGGGCCGGTTCGCGCGGAAGAACTACTTCTACCCGGACATGCCCAAGAACTTCCAGACCTCGCAGTACGACGAGCCGATCGCCGTCGACGGCTGGATGGACGTCACGCTGGAGGACGGCGAGGTCGTGCGCGTGGGCATCGAGCGCGCGCACATGGAGGAGGACACCGGCAAGTCGCTGCACGTCGGCGGCGCGGCGGGCCGGATCCACGGTGCGGAGTACTCGCTGCTCGACTACAACCGCGCCGGCGTGCCGCTGATCGAGATCGTCACGAAGATGATCCCGGGCACGGGCGAGCGGGCGCCGGAGGTGGCGCGCGCGTACGTCACGCAGCTGCGGGACCTGATCAAGTCCCTCGGCGTCTCGGACGTGCGGATGGACCAGGGCTCCATGCGGTGCGACGTGAACCTGTCGCTCTCGCCCGCGGGCTCCGGCGTGCTCGGCACCCGCACCGAGACCAAGAACGTCAACTCGCTGCGCTCGGTCGAGCGGGCCGTCCGGCACGAGATGCAGCGGCAGGCCGGCGTGCTCGACGGCGGCGGCGCGATCGTCCAGGAGACCCGGCACTTCGAGGAGCAGTCCGGCACCACCCGGCCGGGCCGCCGCAAGGAGACCTCGGAGGACTACCGGTACTTCCCGGAGCCCGACCTCGTGCCGATCGCGCCGAGCGCCGAGTGGGTCGAGGAGCTGCGCGGCACGCTGCCCGAGCTGCCCTGGGAGCACCGCAGGCGCATCCAGGAGGCCTGGGGCCTGTCGGACGAGGAGCTGCGGGACCTGGTCAACGCCGGGGCGCTCGAGCTCATCGAGGCCACCGTCGCCGAGGGCGCGCCCGCCGGCGAGGCCCGCTCGTGGTGGGTCGCGTACCTGGCCCAGCAGGCCAACACCCGCGGCATCGAGCTGGCCGAGCTGCCGATCACCCCGGCCCAGGTCGCCCGCGTGATCGCGCTGGTGGCCGCCGGCGACCTCAACAACAAGCTGGCCCGCCAGGTGGTCGACGGCGTGCTGGCCGGCGAGGGCGAGCCGGACGAGGTCGTCGAGAAGCGCGGTCTGAAGGTCGTGTCGGACGACTCGGCCCTCATCGCCGCGGTCGACGAGGCCCTCGCCGCCCAGCCGGACGTCGTCGAGAAGATCAAGGGCGGCAAGGTCCAGGCCGCCGGCGCGATCGTCGGCGCGGTCATGAAGGCCACGAAGGGCCAGGCCGACGCCAAGCGCGTCCGGGAGCTGATCATCGAACGCTGCAGCTGACGCTGCCTGTGCGCGGTAAGTGGTGCCAGAGCACCACTTACCGCTCACGACCTGTCCACAGCTTCACGAAACGGCCCCATCCACCGGCCCGGTTGCCGGAGGGTGGGGCCGTGGCCGTCCGACGTGCACCCTCGCCGCCGATCCCCTCGACCGTCCCCTCCGAGGACCGCTGGGTCGCACTCCTTCGCATCCAGCACGGTGTCGTCGACACGACGCAACTCGCCGAGTTCGGCTTCACGCGGAGTGCGATCACCGCGCAGGTCGACGCCGGGCGCTGGGTGTGGACGCTGCCGCGGGTCTACTCCACCAGGACCGGACCGCTCACCAGGGACGCGGCCGTCGTCGCGGCCCTGCTCTACGGCGGGCCGACGGCGGTCCTGAGTCATCGGACGGCGGCCGAGGAATGGGGCCTGGTCCGCCGGCAGGAGGGACCGGTTCACCTCACGGTGCCCTACGGCGCCTCGGCCCTCACACAGGAGGGCCGAGTCGTCGTCCATCGGTCACGAGCCTTCGACCACCTCGTCGTCCCGACCACGCCGCGGCGGACCGGACGCGCCGACACCGCGATCGACCTGGCGGTCGAGGAGCCCGACGCACGATCCGCGCGTCGCACCCTCATCGCTCTGATGACCGGGGGCCGGCTACGGCCCGTCGACGTCGAGGTGCGGCTGGACGAGCGTCGGCCCCGTCGGTACGTGCGGGCGCTCCGCAGCGCTGTCGACGCGGTCCGTCACGGCGTGCAGTCGGCGTTGGAGGACCTCTATGCGGTGGAGGTCGAGCAGGCGCACGGCCTTCCCGCTCCCCGTCGTCAGGCTCCGGTCCGGGTCGACGGCGTGATCCTCTACGAGGACGTCGTCTACGACACGGTCGGCGTCCCGCTGACGGTCCGCCTGGACGGGCGCACCCACCTGCAGGACGGCGTCGCCTTCCGCGACCGTCGGCGCGACAATGCCGCCGAACTGGCCGGCCAGTCGCGTCTGGTCTTCGGGTGGGACGAGACGAACGCCGATCCGTGCGGCGTCGCCCACGACATCGCCACCGTGCTCCGCCGGCTCGGATGGCGTGGCGAACCCACTCGGTGCTCGCGGCCGTGCGGGGGGGGGGGGGGGTGGTGCGGCGCCACCGACCACACCCAGCCCGACCAGCCCGC
>NZ_JBEZDN010000118.1:0-25551 GCF_040648315.1 Pseudonocardia sp. NPDC049154 | reverse complement strand
GCCGGAGTCGCCGCTCTACCTGGCCCGGACCGGCCGCGAGGCCGAGGCCCGCGCCGTGATCGACGACATGGTGCGGCGCACCGGCGCCACGCCCGAGCCGTACGAGATCCCGGCCGTGGTGCCGGAGGCCGCCGCGTCGCGCAAGAAGGGCCTGTCGGCGGCGTTCGACCAGCTCCGCCTGGTGTGGGCCTACAACCCGGTCGTCACCGGGGTGGCCTGGGCGCTGTTCATCTCGGTCATGGTCGTCTACTACGCGGCGCTGTCCTGGATGCCGTCGATCCTGCGGGCGCAGGGCATGGGCGAGGTCGCGGCCTTCGGCTCCACGACCGTCATGAACGCGGTCGGCATCCTGGGCGTGGTCACCTCCGTGCTGCTCGTCGAGGTGGTCGGCCGCAAGTGGGTGATCGGAGTCGCCGGCCCGCTCGCCGCCGTCGCGCTGCTGGTCTTCTCGCTGGTCCTGGGCTCGTCGACGGCCGCCATCGTGATGATCGCGGTCTTCGGGTTCTTCGCCCTGGTGGTCATCCCGGTCATGTACGCCTACGTCTCCGAGCTCTACCCGACCGAGCTGCGGGCCAGCGGCTTCGGCTGGGCCTCGTCGATGAGCCGCGCGGTCACCGGCTTCGTGCCGCTGATCTTCGGCAGCGTGCTCTGGCCGATCCTGGGCCTGCCGCTGACCTTTGCGCTGATGGCGGTCGTCGTGCTCGGCGCCGTGATCTACATGGCCGTCGGCGCGCCGGAGACCAAGGGCCGCGAGCTCGACCGGATCACCGGGTCCGAGGAGGTCACCGGGGCCGAGGCGCCGGCGGCCGACGCCTCGCCGACCACCGGGGCCGTCCGGTCGTGAAGCCCGCCGCCTTCGAGTACCACCGCGCCCGCTCCGTGGCGGGCGCGGTGGGGCTCCTCACCGAGCTCGGCGACGACGCCAAGGTCGTCGCCGGGGGCCAGAGCCTGGTCGCGATGATGAACTTCCGGCTCGCGCGCCCCGAGCACCTGGTCGACATCACGCACATCGAGGGGCTCTCCGGGATCCGGAGGGAGGGCGACACCCTGCGGATCGGGGCGCTCACCACGCACCACGCGGTCGAGAAGGCGGAGCTCGGGGACTTCGGCGTGCTGTCCCGGGCGATGCGCTGGGTGGGGCACCTGCCGATCCGCACCCGCGGCACGGTGGGCGGCAGCATCGCGCACGCCGACGCCACCGCGGAGTGGTGCCTGCTCGCCGTCCTGCTGGAGGCCCGGATCGTCGCCGAGGGGCCGGGCGGCCGCCGGGAGATCCCGGCCGAGGAGTTCTTCCTGGGCCCCTTCACCACCGCCCTGGAGCCCGACGAGCTGATCGTCGAGCTCGTGTTCCCCCGCCCCGCCCCCCGGGCCGCGCTGACCGAGTACGCCGACCGCAAGGGCGACTTCGCGCTGGTCGCGGCGGCCGTCGACCTGGACACCGACCGGGTCGTGCTGGGCGGCGTCGGTTCCACCCCCGTGAGTGCCGACTGCCCCTCTAGCGGCACTTCGCACTCACGACCCCCGGTGAGCTGGGCCGATGCGGCGGCGGAGATCGCCGCGTCCCTGGAGCTGCGGGACGAGCCCGGGATCAGCGCGCACTACCGCCGGGGACTGGTCCGCACGCTCGTCGAACGCGCCTGCCAGGAGGCCTCCCGTGGCTGCTGAACCGCACTTCCGCCGCGACGGCGCCTGGGTCGGCGCCTCGGTCCCCCGCCGCGAGGACCCGCGGCTGCTGGCCGGCCGCGGCCGGTTCGTCGACGACATCACCCTGCCCGGGATGCTGCACGCCCAGTTCGTCCGCAGCACCGAGGCGCACGCCGACCTGCTCGCCGTCGACCTCGACGAGGTCCGCGCGACGCCGGGCGTGGTCGCCGCGTACACCGCGTCGGACCTGGACCTGGCCGACATCACGGCGGAGCTCGACCGCCCGCCGCACGAGTTCGTGCCCACCGCCATGCCCGTCCTGGCCCGCGGGAAGGTGCGGTACGTCGGCGAGCCGATCGCCGTCGTCGTCGCGAAGGACCCGTACGCGGCCGAGGACGGCGTCGAGGCGGCCGTCGTGGAGTACACGCCGCTCGAGCCGGTGGTGAGCGACCTCGGGGCGCTGGCGGAGGGCGCCCCGCTGGTGCACGCCGAGGCCCCGCGCAACACGCTGGTCGACGTCTCGCTCTTCGCCACCGAGGGCATCGACGACGTGTTCGCCGAGGCCCACACCGTCGTCGAGGTCCGCTCGAAGACCGGCCGGCAGAACGCGCTCCCGCTGGAGACCCGCGGCGTCGTCGCCGACTGGGACGACCGGGACGAGCAGCTGCGCGTGCAGACCTGCACCCAGGTCCCCCACCAGGTGCGGACGGTGCTGGCGCGGTGCGTCGGGCTGGACGAGAAGCAGGTCCGGGTGACCGTGCCGGACATGGGCGGCGGGTTCGGGCAGAAGTGCGTGGTCGGGCGGGAGGAGATCGCCGCCGCGGCCGCCGCGCTGCGCCTGCGCCGGCCGGTCAAGTGGATCGAGGACCGGCGCGACGCGCTGACCGCGGCGTTCCTCGCCCGCGAGCAGCGGTACGTCGTCAGGGCCGCCTTCTCCGCCGACGGCGAGATCCTCGGCCTGGACGCCGACGTCGTCTGCGACATGGGCGCCTACTCCTGCTACCCGTTCACGGCCGGGATCGAGCCGCTGATGGCGTCGGCCGAGATGCCGAGCGTCTACCGCGTGCCGGCCTACCGGGTCCGCGGGCGCGCGGTCACGACCAACAAGGCGCCGACGGCGCCCTACCGCGGGGTGAGCCGGCCGCAGTACGTGATGGTGGTCGAGCGGATCTTCGAGAAGGCCGCCCGCGCGCTCGGGATGGACGCCGTCGAGCTGCGGCGCCGCAACGTGATCACCGTCTTCCCGTACACGGGCGTCAACAACATCACCTACGACCCGGGCTCCTACCTGGAGTCGCTCGACCTCTGCGAGGCGACGTTGCGGGACGAGGGCTGGTTCGCGCGGCGTGCCTCCGAGGGGCGTGTGCTGGGCATCGGCTTCGCCTGCTTCTCCGAGCGGACGGGCTACGGTTCCGGCGCCTTCGCGCAGCGGAAGATGCAGGTCGTACCGGGGTTCGACATCTCCGAGATCCGGATGGACCTCAACGGCACGGTCTCCGTCACCACGGGCACGCTGTCCCACGGACAGAGCCACGAGACCACGATGGCGCAGATCGTCGCCGACCGGCTCGGCATCCCGTACGACCGGGTGAAGATCGTCCAGGGCGACACGGACCGGATCACCTACGGCTGGGGCAGCTTCGCCTCCCGGTCGATCACCATCGGCGGCAGTGCCGTCGCGGCCGCGTCGGTGAAGCTCGGCGACCAGCTGCGGGAGATCGCGGCACACCTGCTCTCCGGCGATCCGGAGGCGGCGGTGCTGGAGGAGGGCGGGGTCCGGGTCGGCTCGTCCTGGCTGTCGTACGCGGACATCGCGGACGTGGCCTACCTCAAGGCGCACCTGCTGCCGAAGGGCGTCGGGCCCGGGCTGTCGGCCACGGCGAGCTTCGACGTCGGCGGCGACGGGACCTTCTCCAACGCGACGCACGGCTGCGTCGTCGAGCTGGACCCGGGCACCGGCGGCGTCGAGATCCTGCGCTACGTCTGCGTCGAGGACTGCGGGGTGGCGATCCACCCGCAGGTCGTCGAGGGGCAGGCACGCGGCGGGATCGCGCAGGGCATCGCGGGGGCGCTGTTCGAGGAAGTCCGGTACGACGACGCCGGCCAGCCCCTCGCCCCGAGCTTCATGGAGTACAAGGTCCCGACCGCCGCGGAGATCCCGGACGTGCGGATCGAGCACCTCGAGACGCCGTGCGCGTTCACCGAGAACGGGGCCAAGGGCGCGGGCGAGGGCGGCACGATCGGCGCGCCGGCCGCGGTGCTGAACGCCGTCAACGACGCCCTGCGGCACACCGGCGTCGAGCTGGACGACACCCCGATCCCCCGCGAGGCGATCTTCCGCGCATTGGAGACTTCATGATCCAGTTGATGGAGCTCACCGTGAACGGCGAGCGGCACGACCTCGCGATCGAGCCGCGCCGCACCCTGGTCGACGTCCTGCGCCACGACCTGGGGCTCACCGGCACGCACGTCGGCTGCGAGCACGGGATCTGCGGGGCCTGCACGGTGCTGGTCGACGGCGCGCCGGCCAGGGCCTGCCTGATCTTCGCGGCGCAGGTGGAGGGCGCGGAGATCCGGACGGTGGAGTCGCTCTCGCCGGACGGCGAGCTGAACGACCTCCAGCGGTGCTTCTCCGAGCACCACGGGCTGCAGTGCGGCTTCTGCACCCCGGGGATGCTCATGCTGGCCGAGGGCTACCTCGCCGAGGAGCCGGAACCCACGCGCGAGGAGATCCGCGAGGTCGTCGCCTCGAACCTCTGTCGCTGCACCGGCTACCAGACGATCGTGGAGGCGATCGACGACTGCGCCTCCCGTCGCCGGGCGGCGTTCCAGAACCAGCTCGACAGGAGTGTCTCGTGAGTGTGCACGGATCTTCGACGGACGCGACGTACGAGCGCGCGGGTTTCGGCGCGCCCGTGCGCCGCGGCGAGCGGCCCGCGATCGTGGTCGTGGACCTGACGAAGGGGTTCACCGACCCCGCGTACCCGACGGGCGCGGACCTGACCGAGGTCGTCGCGGCGACGTCCCGGCTGGTCACGGCAGCCTCCGAGGCCTCCGTGCCGGTCGTCTACACGACGATCGGGTACACGCCGGCGGAGATGGAGACGGTCGTCTGGCTGGACAAGGCGCCGGGCATGCGAGCCCTCGCCGTGGGCTCGGAGGCCGTGGAGATCGACGCGCGGCTGCCGTACACCGACGCCGACCACCTGATCATGAAGAAGGGCGCGTCCGGGTTCTTCGGGACCGGTCTGGCGGCGCTGCTGGCCTCGCTCAAGGTCGACACCGTGATCGTCTGCGGCGCCACGACCAGCGGCTGCGTGCGTGCCACGGCGGTCGACGCCCTGCAGAGCGGCTACCCCGTGCTCGTGCCGCGGGAGTGCGTGGGCGACCGGGCGGCCGGGCCGGCGGAGGCCAACCTGTTCGACATCCAGGCCAAGTACGGCGACGTGATCTCGCTCGACGACGCCCTGGCCTACGTGGGAGGACTCAAGTGACCCGTGTCGTGCGGCAGGACGCGCTGGCCGACCTGGCGGACGTCCCCGCGACGTCCCGGTGGGTGCGCAACGGGTCCCTCCGGCTGCACCTGCTCGACTACGGCGGCTCCGGCGTGCCGATCGTGATCGTCCCGGGCATCACCAGCCCGGCGATCACGATGGACTTCGTGGCGCGGTCGCTCGTCGACCTGGGCCGGCCCGTCGTCGTGGACGTCCGGGGGCGCGGGCTGTCGGACTCCGGGGACTCCTACACGCTCGCGGACTACGCCTCGGACACCCTCGCCGTGCTCGACGGGCTGGACGACCCGGTGGTCGTCGGGCACTCGATGGGCGCGCGGATCGCGGCCGCGACTGCGGTGCGCCGACCACTACGGGGCACCGTCGTGGTGGACCCCCCGATGAGCGGACCCGGCCGCGGCCCCTACCCGACCACGCTCGAGGCGTTCCTCGGCCAGCTCGACGAGGCCGTCCGGGGGACGGACGCCGACGAAGTGGCCCGCTCGTGGCCGCGGTGGCCGCGGCGGGAGCAGGAGCTGCGCGCACGGTGGCTGTCCAGCTGCTCGCGCACGGCGATCGCGGAGACCCACCGGGGGTTCGAGAGCGAGGACTTCTTCGAGGTCTGGCCGGCGGTCCCGGCGCCGACGACGTTGCTGTACGGCGCCGACTCCCCCGTCGTCACGGCGGAGGGGGCCAAGGAGGCGGAGGCGACCAACCCCGCCGCCTCGCTGGTGGAGATCCCGGACGCCGGGCACATGGTGTTCTGGGACAACCCGGACGACGCCCTGCGGCTCCTCCGGGAAGCCCTCCACCCCCTCGTGTAACTCCGCGAGTCGCGACTTCCGGCACCGCGAGTCGGTAGTTCCTGCACCGCGAGTCGGTAGTTCCTGCACCGCGAGTCGCGAGCTGTGGCCCCGCGAGTCGGCAGTTTCCGGGGACCGAACCACACATCTCGGGAGGCGTCCGCCCGGGAATAGGGATGCGCCTCGCCGGACCCGGTGCCTAGCGTGATCACGCCCTGCTCCCCGAGACCACGGACCGCACGATGACCACCGACGCCCGTATCCGCCGCGCCCTCACCAACTGCTCGAAGGGCGAGGCCGGCCGACTGACCCTGCCGCCCGACGTCCGCGAGCTCGACCTCGACGCGTTGGACGACGTCGTCGGGTGGCGGGACGCGAAGGCCCCGGACCGCGCGGTGCTGCTGGTCCCGGGCGCCGACGAGCCGGTCGCGGTGATGCTCCGCGCCGCGTCGAACGCCGTCGGCGCGACCGCGATGTGCGCGCTGTGCCGCACCACCCACAGCGCGGGCGGCACAGCCCTCTTCACGGCCGCGCGCCGCGGGGGCAAGGGCCGCAACGGCAACACGGTCGGGACGTACGTCTGCGCCGACCTCGGCTGCCGTCACCACGTGCGGATCGAGAAGGCGACGGCAGCGCTCCGGCCCGCGCCGGGGCTGACCGTCGAGGAGCGTCGCGCCGGCCTGCGGGAACGGGCCGCGGCGTTCGTCGAGGAGGTCGTGCGCTGACCGTTCCCGCCGTCGAGCACGAGCTCAGGGTCGAATGATCATGAGATCTCGACCCTCAGCTCCTGGTCATCACGGCGCGAACGGGAAGGTCGCGACCGGCTCCCAGGGTCCGCCGCGATAGCGCCACAGACCGAGCGCGACGACGGCGGTGCGCTCGAGCGGCTCGCCGGACAGCGCGGCGTGGAGGTCCCGGGCGTGCTGCGGGGACACCTTGTTCTGCACGGTGACGTGCAGCTCGCGCTTCCCGCGGTCCTGCCGGGTCAGCCACGGGTCGAACGTCCGCGCGAGATCCGCGCGCAGGGCGAGCAGGTCGGGCGCGTCGATCCGGAAGGCCACGCCGCGACCGAGCAACCGCGGCCCACCGACGACGGCTTCCGGCGGCTCCCGCCGAGCCGCGTCGGTCAGAGCCGCGGCAACCTGCGTCTCGAGCTCGCCGGACAGCGCGTGGAAGAGCGTGACGTGGGCGTCGAGATGATTGCGATCGGACGGGAAGTGTCTGCGCCGCAGCGCGTTCAGCCGGAACTGCGCGGGCTCGTCGAGCACGGCCGTGACGACGAGCGGGTCCACGCGCTCAGCCTGCCCGCTCCTCCGCCGGTCCGCGCGTCGGCCGGGCGCGCCCTTCCGACGCGTGCATCTTGGTGACCCGGAACCTGTCCGACTCGCGGTGCTGGAAGTGCCGACTCGCGATGCCACAGCTCCCGACTCGCGGTGCCACAGCTCCCGACTCGCGGTGCCGAATCTCCCGACTCGCGGGAGGCGAGAGCACGACTCGCGGGTGTTCGCCGCCGTCCACCCCTGGGTGGAGATACGAGGTCCCACCCGCAGGTGGACGCCCCGGAGCCCGGCCGTGCCTAGCGTCGTCGGCATGCTTCGAGGACCGATGCGCCGGGCCGACCTCCTGCTCGGGATCGCGGCACCGATCGCGGCCTACTGGGTGCTCACCTCATTCGGCGCCTCCGACCTGACCGCCCTGGCCTGGGGCGCCCTGTTCCCGGTGGCCGGGGTACTGCTCGGGGTCGTCCGGGAGCGGCGGGTCGACATCGTCGCGGCCTTCTCGCTCGGGGCGATCGCCGTGAGCCTGGCCGGAGCGCTGCTGCTGCACAGCACGACGTTCCTGCTGGTCAAGGAGTCGCTCGTGACCGGCGTGATCGGGCTGGGGTTCCTCGGCTCGCTGCTCGCGCGGCGGCCCCTGCCCGTCCTGCTCCTGCGCAGCCGGCCCGGGGCGGCCGAGGTGATCGAGGCCCGCTGGGCGGATCCGGGGTTCCGTCGCGCGCTCCGGGGGATCACGATCGTGTGGGGGTGCGCGCTGCTCGCCGAGGCGGGCCTGCGCGTGGTCCTGGCCCTGTTCGTGCCACCGGGGGTGCTGATGGTCGTCTCGCCGCTGCTCGCGGCCGCCGTGCTCGGCCCGGTCGCGCTGTGGACCGCCCGCCGGCGGGCCGCCCTGCGCCGCACGTCGGTCCCCGTTCCCGCCTGACGACCCGCCCCGAGGAGGACCGATGACCACCACGATCCCGCAGCTGCCCTTCGCCCGCCCCGGCGTGCTGGACATCGCGCCGCTCTACGCCGAGCTGCGCGAGCGCACCCCGATCTGCGCCGTGCGCACCGCGACCGGCGACCCCGCCTGGCTGGTCACTGGGCACGCCGAGTGCCGCACGCTGTTCGCCGACCCGCGCCTGGGCCGGTCCCACCCCGACCCCGAGCGCGCCTCCCGGGTGTCCGGTTCGGCGATCCTGGGCGGCCCGATGATGGGCGACCCCGAGACCGAGCGCGAGCAGCACGCGGTGATGCGCAAGCTCCTGACCCCCGCATTCTCCGCCCGCCGGATGCTGCGACTCCGCGAGCACGTCGACGAGCTGGTCGCCCGGTCGCTCGACGCGCTGGCCGCCGCGGGGCTGCCCGCCGACCTGCACGAACACCTCGCCCTGCCGGTGCCGATCCTCGTCATCTGCGAGCTGCTCGGCGTGCCGTACGAGGACCGGACCCGGTTCCGCGCGTGGTCGGAGGGCGCGGGCCGGCTCGACGACCGCGAGGCCGCCCAGCAGTCCCTCCAGGCGCTGGTCGGGTACGTCCACGGGCTCGTGGCGCGCAAGCGCGAGGAGCCGGGCGAGGACGTGCTCAGCGACCTCGCCGCCTCCGGTCCGGAGCACGACTGGCAGAGCGCCGCCCTGGCCGCGGCCCTGCTCTTCGCCGGGCACGAGACCACGGTGACCCGCATCGACGTCGGCACGGTGCTCCTGCTGCAGCATCCCGGGCATTGGGCAGCCCTGGCCGCCGATCCGTCGCTGGTGCCGGACACCGTCGAGGAGATCCTGCGGCTGGCCGCGCCCGGCGGCAGCGGGCTGCCCCGCTACGCGCACGCGGACGTCGAGATCGGGGGCGTGACGATCCGGACCGGCGACTGCGTGGTCCTCGCCCCCGCGGCCGCCAACCGGGACCCGGACGCGTTCGCCGAGCCCGAGCGCTTCGACCCGGGCCGCGCCGACGCCCGCAGCCACCTCTCCTTCGGCCACGGACCGCGCTACTGCATCGGCGCGAGCCTCGCCCGGGTGGAGCTGCAGGCCGTGTTCACGGCGCTCCCGGCCCGCTTCCCCGGCCTGCGCCTGGGCCGCCCTGTCGACGCGCTGCCGTTGCGGGCCGACCTGCTCACGGGTGGTCTCGACGCCCTGCCAGTGACCTGGTGAGAAGACCGGACCCCGTTCGCCCAGGTCACCCGAGGTCGTGAGTGGCAACTGCCCCTCTAGGGGCAGTTGCCACTCACGGGGCCAGGAGGCGACCTGCGTTCGGGACCTCGGGTGGGAGGCCCAGTTCCTGCAGGATCCGGTAGGTGGTCGCGGTGGCGGCGGAGAGCACCGGGATGCCGATATCGTCCTCGACCGGCTGGATCGAGGGCAGGGACGGCATCTGGACGCAGCAGCTGAGCACCAGCGCCTCGGCGCGGGACAGGTCCAGCTCCTGGCGGTGTTTCCGCAGGTCGGCCGGGTCGAGGCGGGCCACGGCGAGGTTGTCCGGGACCTCGAGGGACAGCGAGTCGACCACCTCGACGTCGGCCGCTTCGAGGTACTCGACCACGGCCTGGGTCAGCGGCTTCATGTACGGGGTGATGATCGCGACCCGGGACACGCCCAGCGCGGCGATGCCGTCGAGCAGCGCCCCGGCCGAGGAGATCACCGGGGCTTGCGCGCCCTCGGCGCGCAGCGCCGCGGTGATCGAGTCCTCGGCGGTGCAGTGGTACCCGGGTCCCTGGGCCATGATCGCGACCAGGCAGGCCGTGGCGACGACGTCCGGGCGGGCGTCGGCCAGCTCGGTGGCCGCCCGCTCGGCCTGCGCGTTCATCGCCCGCAGCTGCTCCGGGGTGACGTGTTGCATCCGGGCCCGCGCGGAGTGGAAGACGAACCGGTCGGCCGGAAAGGCCTCCTCGCGGGCGCGCAGCATCCGCGGCAGCTCGGTCTCCATCGTCAGGTTCGAGCTCGGGACGATCATCCCGATGTGATGGTCGGTCATCGCTTCGCCACCGGCCGCATCTCCGCGACGGTGAGCTCGCCGGCGTCGACGATCAGCTCGTCGTCGAGGTAGAGGCTGTTGCCGCGCATCGGGATGTCGAAGTGGCAGGCGGTGTCGTTGGGCCCGCCGAGCTCGTTGTTCGGGCCGATGGAGAACATCACGTTGCCGTAGAAGCTGCGCAGCTCCATCCCCATGCCGCCGCCGAACTGGGTCAGCCCGTGCCAGTGCGCGCGCTCGTCGAGCCCCCACCCGACGTGGGACATGCCGTAGCCGCGCGGGTCGTCGAAGGACTCGATGTAGGACGAGAGCAGGTCCGCGTCCAGCCCGGAGGAGCCGGCGCCGCCGCGGATGTCGCGGATGAACCCCTCCTCGATGGTGATCTCCACCGGGGTCTGCACGTAGGTGTTGAACGGCAGCAGCACGTCCCCCGGGGCGAGGACGATCTTCCCGTCCACCCCGTCGTCGGCGCCGCCGGTGAACACGAACGCGGCCGGCCAGTGGTCCCACCGGCCGGGCTGGTCGGTGTAGCCGTACTCGCTCAACGTCGGGTACACGCCCAGCTTGTAGGTGACGTCGGTGCCGTGCGGGCTGGTGATCCGCATGGTCTGCGCCTTGGCCAGCAGCTCCGCGCCGATCTCCACCCGCTCCCGCAGCTCACGGGTCGGCATCAGCCGGGCCAGCAGCGGGGCCGGCTCCACCGCGGTCAGGATCCGGGTCCCGGCGCCCTGGATCTCGAACTGCTCCGGGCTGAACAGCAGGAACGTGCAGTCCACCACCATGTCGACGCTCTTGAGCGCCTCCACCGCCAGGCGGTTGTCCGCCAACCCCGAATCACCGACCGCCCACGCCCCCGACGCGGACGTCGGCGCGGGCAGCCGCAGGTGGAAGCCCTGCGCGCCCAGCTTGCCGATCGCCCACAGGAACGCGTCGGCGTACTCGGCGCGCTCGTTCCCGCGGGTCAGCACCGCCACCGTCTCGCCCTCGTGCACCCCGGACAGGGTCAGCTGCTGCAGGCAGATCTCGTTGAACAGGTTCTGGTCCATGGCTCCTCCGGCCTCGGCTCCCGAGATAGTCCGAACACTGACGATTGCTGGTACGGGCCGCTCCGTCAAGCGCTGGATGTGACATCCGGGTGACGAAATGCCGGATCGGCCGGACCTGAACCGGTTACGAGACGTCCCGGTCGGTCCCGGCCCAGTGCCGGGCCCGCAGCTCCCGCTTGAGCACCTTGCCCGCCCCCGACAGCGGCAGGACCTCGACGAACTCCACGGACCGCGGCGCCTTGTACCCGGCGATCAGGCCCTTGACGTGGTCGCGCAGCTCGGCCGGGTCGGGGTCGCTCCCCGGCGCCCGGACGACGACGGCGTGCACCCGCTCGCCCCACTCGTCGTCCGGCACCCCGATCACGGCGCACGCGGCGACGGCCGGGTGCCCCGCGAGTGCGTTCTCCACCTCGGCCGAGTACACGTTCTCGCCGCCGGTCACGATCATGTCCTTGAGCCGGTCGACGACGAAGACGTAGCCCTCCGGGTCCATCCAGCCGCCGTCGCCGGTGTGCATCCAGCCGTCGCGGACGGCCGCAGCGGTCTCCTCGGGCCGGTTCCAGTAGCCGAGCATCACGTGCGGCCCGCGGACCGCGATCTCGCCGACCGTCCCGCGCGGCACCTCGCGATCCTCGGCGTCGACGATCCGGACCTCGGCGTGCGGCGCCGCCCGGCCCGCCGAGCGGCGAAGCCGGTCGGTCAGGTGGTCCTCGGGCAGGAGCATGGTGGCGACGGGTGAGAGCTCGGTCATCCCGTAGGCCTGCGCGAACTCGGCGGTCGGCATCCGTTTGGCGGCCCGCTGCAGCACCGCCTCGGAGATCGGCGAGGCCCCATAGGTGAGCCGCAGGACGGACGAGAGGTCGGCGTCGGCGGTGTCGGGCGAGTCGACCAGCATCTGGATCATCGTCGGGACCAGCAGCAGGTCGGTGACGCCGTGCCGCGCGATCGCCTCGGCGACCCCGGCCGGGGTGAAGGACGGGACGATCACATGGGTGCCGCCGACGACGTTGCGGGCGACCCATGCGGCGCCGTCGGCGAGGTGGAACATCGGCGCGGCGTGCAGCAGCCGCCCGCCCGGCGTGGCCAGGGCCCCGGTCGCGAGCGACCCGAGCGCCGACGCGAGCAGGTTGGTGTGGCTGAGCACCACGCCCTTGGGAGTGCCGGTGGTGCCGCCCGTGTACCAGATACCGGCGGGCGCGTCGCCGCCCCGGCGGGCGTCCTCGACCGGTTCGTGCCCCGCGACCAGCACCTCGTGCGCGACGGTCCCCTCGGGCGCCGGGCCGTCGCCGCACCAGACGACGCGGCGCAGGTCCGGGGTCTCCGCGCGCAGGGCCGGCAGCAGGCCCGCGAAGGTCTCGTCGACCAGCAGGATCCGCACGCCGGCGTCGCGCAGCGAGTAGGCGATCTCGCCCGCGCTCCACCGCACGTTGACCGGGGCGAGCACGCCGTCCGCCCACGGCACGGCGAACAGGTACTCGTGGTAGCGGTCCGAGTTGAGCGACAGCATCGCGACCCGGTCCCCCGGCCCGCAGCCCAGGTCGCGCAGGCCCGCGGCGAGCCGCGCCACCCGGTCGTAGGACTCCGCCCAGGTCCGCACCCGGTCCCCGGCGATCGTGGCCGGGAGGTCCGGGGTCTGTTGGGCCGCCCGATGCAGGGCCTGGGTGAGGTACATGGTCGCCTCCGGGGCAGCGCTGCCGTGGCCCCGGAACGTAGCGGCCCCGCGCGGTCCGGCACCAGCCGCCGGTCAGCGGAGAAGCTCCGGGTCGAGCCCGGCGAGGCGCTCACGGTCGGCCAGGATGTCGATCTCCGTGATCCGGCCGTCGACGACGGTGAACGCCAGCAGCGCGACCGGGCGGCCGTCGATCGTCCCGAGCACCCCCGGCTCGCCGTTCACCAGCACCGGGTGCCGGACCTGGTCCTCGCTGCGGTAGGCCGCCGCCTGGCCGGCCACCGCCCGTGCCCCGTGCACCGCGCGCAGCCCGTCGCCCGTGTCGGCACGCAGCACGACGTCCGGGTCGAGGACCGCGACCAGGCCCTCGATGTCCCCCTCGCGGGCGGCGGCGAGGAACGCGTCGACCACCTCGCGGCGCGCACCGCGGTCCGGCCGCGACGCCGGCTCGACCCCGCGCACGCGACGGCGGGCGCGGCTGGCCAGCTGACGGGCCGCGGCCGGGGTGCGCTCGACGAGCGGCGCGATCTCGTCGAACGGCAGCCCGAACATGTCGTGCAGCACGAAGGCCAGCCGCTCGTCCGGCGCGAGGGTCTCCAGCACGACCAGCAGCGCGAGCCCGACCGAGTCCGCGAGCTCGGCGCCGTACTCGGGGTCCCCGGCGTCGTCGCGGCGGACGATCGGGTCCGGCAGGTGGTCCGGGAAGGGCTGCTCGCGACGGGTCCGGCGGGCCCGCAGCTGGTTGAGCGCCACCCGGGCGACGACCGTGGTCAGCCAGGCCCGCGGGTTGTCCACGTGCGCCGGGTCGGAGCGGTGCAGGCGGATCCAGGCCTCCTGCACGGCGTCGTCGGCCTCGCTGAGCGAGCCGAGCACCCGGTACGCCACCTGCCGCAGGTACGGCCGGTGCTCCTCGAAGTCCGTCACCGGATCCATCCGTCACATCCTCCCGTCGGCGCGTGTCGAGGTGGTGACCCACGAGAACCCGCCGATGTGACGGCGGGACGGGAGGAGACCGACATGTCCGCACGCATGACCAACCCCGCCATGGTCGTCCCGGGTGCCCTGCAGGCGCTGCAGGCACTGGGCGAGGCGGAGAAGGCCACCGGCATCCCGGAGACCGTCCTGGAGCTGGTCCATCTGCGCGCCAGCCAGATCAACGGCTGCGCGGTGTGCCTGCACATGCACGCCCGCGCACTGCGCAAGGCCGGCGAGTCCGACGAGCGCATCGACACGGTGGCCGGCTGGCGCGACGCCCCTTTCTTCACCGACGAGGAACGGGCGGCGCTGGCCCTGACCGAGGCCGTGACCCGCCTGGCCGACCGCGCCGACCCGGTGCCGGACGAGGTGTTCGAGGAGGCGGCCGCGCACTACGACGAGCAGCAGCTCGGCGCGCTGATCCTCTCGATCGCGCACATCAACCTGTGGAACCGGCTCAACGCCACCACCCAGCAGGTCGCCGGCGCCTACTAGTACGCGCGGAACGCGGCCGCCGCCGCGACACCTCGCGGTCGACCTCGTTCTCGCAGAACTCGATGACGAGGTCGCGGCAGGCGTCGTCGCTCAGCGCGGGCAGCCCGACGCTCGTGAACCCGTCGGACTTCTCGTAGGGGGCGCGGGACCACCCGCCGTCGAACCCGTAGACGAAACCCACCCACTCCCCGGCGGCCATCGCAGCCTCCGCCGGCGGGGCCCACCAGTCCGGGGCGCCGGCGAGCAGGTCGGTCTCGGGTTCGCCGAAGTACTCCGCGGCCGTGCGGAAGTAGGTGTCGGAGTACTCGTGGTCGTTGCCGATCAGGACCGCCCGGTCGCCGACCGGGTGCAGGTCGGCCCAGTTGCCGCCCCCGTCGTCGTAGTGCCAGCGGCCGGGCCCGGCGAAGCAGGAGCTCCCCCACCCGCGGGTGGCGCAGATCGCGGCGAAGGCGGCCCAGCGGCCGCGCATCTCGGCGGGCGTCGGCAGGTCGAGTGCAACGAGGCTCACGGACAGGGGGTCCTACGCGGGTGTCCAAACATGAAACACCTCGGAGGGGGAAGGCTCCGGGAGGGTGGCGGCAGCAGCAGCCTCCCCGAGAACGACGAAGGAGTCGATCCCCGCATGAAGACGAAGGCCGCGGTCGTCTACGAGACCGGCAAGCCCATCGAGATCGAGGAGCTGGAGCTCGACGGCCCGAAGGACGGCGAGGTCCTGATCCGCTACACCCACGCCGGGCTGTGCCACTCCGACGTGCACATCTCGCACGGCGACCTCGAGGCCCGCCTGCCGATGGTGCTCGGCCACGAGGGCGCCGGCATCATCGAGGAGGTCGGGCCCGGCGTCACTCGCGTCAAGCCGGGTGACCACGTCGTGTGTTCGTTCATCCCGAACTGCGGCACCTGCCGCTGGTGCGCCACCGGCCAGCAGGCCATCTGCGACATGGGCGCCACCATCCTCGAGGGCTACCTGCCCGGCGAGCGGTTCCCGTTCACCGGCCCCAAGGGCAACTACGGCGCGATGTGCATGCTGGGCACCTTCTCCCAGTACTCCACCATCCACCAGAACTCGGTGGTCAAGGTCGACGACGACCTGCCGCTCGACAAGGCCGTCCTCGTCGGCTGCGGCGTGCCCACCGGGTGGGGCTCGGCGGTCAACGCCGCCGACGTGAAGCCGGGCGAGACCGTGATCGTCTCCGGGGTGGGCGGCATCGGCATCAACGCCGTGCAGGGCGCCCGCTACGCCGGCGCGAAGAACCTCATCGCCGTCGACCCACTGCAGAACAAGCGGGAGAAGGCGATGGAGCTCGGCGCCACCCACGCCGTCGGTTCCATCGAGGAGGCGGCCGACCTCGCTCGCCAGATGACCAACGGCAACGGCGCGGACAAGGCCGTCGTGACCGCGGGCATCGTGACCGAGGAGATCGTCACCGGCGCGTTCGACGCGATCGGCAAGGGCGGCACCGTGGTGCTGACCGGCCTGAACAAGCTGTCGGCGCAGAACGTCAACCTGCCCGGCTCGATCTTCACGCTGTTCAAGAAGACGGTGAAGGGGTCGCTGTTCGGCGACTGCAACCCGACCACCGACATCCCGAAGATCCTGGGCCTGTACCAGTCCGGGGACCTCAAGCTCGACGAGCTGATCACCAGGACGTACACCCTCGAGCAGGTCAACGAGGGCTACGACGACCTGCTCAACGGCAAGAACGTCCGCGGCGTGCTCGTCCACGAGCACTGAGTCCGGGACGCCTGATCCGCCGCGGCGGGACCGGGGACGACCGGTCCCGCCGCGCGCTCAGGAAGTGCGGACCGGCCACGGAGCCAGGCGTCAGGCCGGCCGCTCGCGCAGCGCCTCCGGGTCGATGTGCAGCTCGCGGATCCGGCGGTAGAGCGTGGTGCGGCTGATCCCCAACCGGCGGGCGGCGTGCACCTTGTTGCCCCCGCAGCTCTCCAGGCAGCGCACGATCGCGTCCCGCTCCGCCTGCCACAGGGCGCCCGGGACCGGTTCGCGCGGCCCCTCCCGGTAGCCCGGCGGCAGGTCGGCCTCGGTGAGGTCGCCCGCCGACCGCCGCCCGGCGACGTACCCGACGACCGTGGCGAGCTCCCGCAGGTTGCCCGGCCAGTCGTGCGCGGCGAGGGTCCGCAGCGCTCCGGTGGTGAACCGGACGGCGCCGCCGGCGCGTTCCCGCAGCAGCGCGCCGGCGAGCGCCGGGATCCGGTCGCGGCGGCTGCGCACCGTCGGCAGTTCGAGCCGGACCGGACATCGGGCCCCGAACGCGGCCGTCTCCCCGGGCGGCAGGCCGTCGACGCCGGCGGTCAGCACGAGCCGCACGCCCCGCCGGTCCGCCTCGTGCCCGAGGTGGGCCGCGACCGCCGGGGCCAGCAGGTGGGCGTCCTCGACCAGCAGGGTGCCCCCACCGGTCGCCTCGGCCAGCGGCACGTGCGTCCCGGCCACGGTGACCTGGACGCCGGCCAGCACCGCGACCGGCCCCGCGCCGGCGAGCCGCGTCGCAACCGTCGTCCGGCCCGTGCCCGGTTCGCCGAGGACCAGCACATTCGCCTGCTCCGCGCGATAGCGCAGGATCCGCGGCCGCAGCTCGGCGTGCCAGTCCCGGTCCGGCACGGGTCCCGCGGCGCGCACCGTCGAGGGGCGCTCCGGCCGCTCCAGCTCCACGAGGAAGCCCCCGCCGCCGACCGGCTCGACGCGCGCGACCATCCGCCGGCCCGACGCCAGCTCGACCTCGGTGTGCACGGGCCCCGGCCGGCCGTGCCGCAGGGCCTGCAGCGCGGCGTGGTCGACGGGCTGCAGCAGGTCCGCCGCGGCGTCGTTGGTCAGGACGAGATCGGGTCCGAACGCCACCAGCGGCCCCGCCGCCCGCAGCCGCGCCGTCTCGAACGCCGCGAGCACCCGGCGGTGCGAGCCGCGGGCCTCGGTCAGCATCCCGTCGGCGATCTGCTGGGCGGCGCCGAGCAGGAAGGGCCGCAGCAGCGGGCTCGCGTCGGCGGTCAGGCAGGTGATGTCGAGGACGCCGGCGTGCCGCCCGGTCAGCGGGTCCCGGATCGGCACCCCGTAGCAGGCGAACCGCTTCAGCGACTCCAGGTAGTGCTCCGCCCCGACGACGGCGATCCCGCGGCGCAGCTCGGCGACCGTGGCCACCGAGTTGGTGCCGCTGACCTGCTCGGTGAACAGCTGGCCCGGCACGACCCCGACGGACTGCAGCACCGGCTCCAGCTCGGGCGAGCCGAACCGGATGTCGACCAGCCGGGTCTCCCGGTCGGCCAGGACGAGGGCGAACCGGGAGCCGCGCAGGTGCCCCTCGAGCGCCGTGAGCACCGGGCCCGCCGCGCGGCGCAGGCGCGTGCCGGGATCGGGCTCGACGACCGCGCCGACGTCGATGCAGGCGGCGGGGTCGAGCCCGCAGGACTCGATGCGATGCCAGGACTGGGCGATCTCGGGACGGAGCGCGGACAAGCCCGGACCCTCCTCGCTGCGGGATCCGACGGTGGGGAGTCGACACCGATCTTATGCCGCGCCACGCATCCGTCGGCTCCGAGCCGACTCCGAGCCGACTCCGAGCCGACTCCGAGCCGAGGCTGTGCGGGGTCCTCAGGTTCACCACAGGGGACGTGTGCACGATGTGACGGGTGCAGCTCGACATCGACCGCCCTCCCACGGCCGCGGCTCCCGAGCGCCCGCGCCCGGATCTGCTCGGTCGCGTCGCCGTGCTCGTGCTCGGGGTCGTCACGGTCCTGTCGGTGGTGCGCGCCTTCGGCCCGCTGACCTACCCCGGCGACATCTGGCGCCAGTCGGACACCGCGTCGATGGCGCGCAACTACGCCGAGCACGGTCTGAACCTGTTCATGCCCCAGATCAACTGGGGCGGGAACGGGCCGGGCTACGTCGAGTCCGAGCTGCCCATCATGCCGTGGCTCACCGGCATCCTGTACACGCTCTTCGGCGACCACGAGTTCCTCGGCCGGCTGGTGTCGCTGGTCTTCATGCTGCTCGCCACCGCGGCCTTCTGGGGCCTCGCGAAGCGGATCCTGCCGCCGACGGCCGCCCGGTGGGCGTTGATCGCCTGGGCCGTCTCGCCGGCGTTCATGCGGTGGGGCACGGCCTTCATGCCCGAGGCCACCGTGCTCGCCTTCACGCTGCTGGCCCTGCTGGCCTTCTGCCGCTGGCTGCAGGAGGACCGGCCGGTGTGGCTGGTGGCGGCGGCCGGGGCGGTCTCGCTGGCCGGGCTGGCCAAGCCGACCTCGCTGCACGTCGGGCTCGTGATGGCGCTGTGGCTGCTGCTCGCGGCGCGCGACCGGCTGCGCCGGCCCTCGGTCTACCTGGCCGGGCTCGCCGCGCTGGTGCTGCCCGTGCTGTGGCTGCGGCACGCCTCGAGCCTCTACGAGACCTACGGCAACACCTTCGGCGTGATCTCCGGGGGCGACGACAAGTTCGGCAACCTCGCCATGTGGCTGGGCGCCGACTTCTACCTCGGCAACCTCCGCAGCGAGGTGCTGTTCATCTACGGCGTGGTCGGGGTGCCGTTCGCGCTGCTCGGCGCGGTGTGGCTGTGGCGGCACCGCCGCGGGGCACCCGCCGCACCGTTCCTGCTCGCCGGCGCGGTCGCGCTCGTCGTCTACTACTTCGCGGTCGGCCGCTACAGCGGCTCCGACCTCGGCATCCAGTACCACGTCTACTCGCTGCCCTACGCCGCGGTCGCGACCGGCATCGGCGTCGTCGCGGCGCAGCGGCTGCTGCGCGGCCGGCTCGCGCCGCGGATGGTCGCGGCACTCGGGGTGCTGGCCGTGCTGGCGCTCGGCGCCCAGTCGGTCAACGTGTTCCGCCAGTCGTTCGACCCGGACGCCGGCACCCTCGGCACGTGCGCCACGCAGCTGGCGGCGGTGTCCCGGCCCGGCGACCTCGTGGTCGTCGGCACGGACAGCACCACGACGATGGACGGTGTCGCGAACAACTACCAGGAGCCGGTGATCCTCTACCGGGCCGACCGGTACGGCTGGGTGCTGGCCGCGGACCAGTACGACCCGGCCCGGCTCGCGGGCATGCAGGCGCAGGGCGCGCGCTGGTTCGTGAACCCGGTGCCCGAACAGCTCACCGGCCCGCTGACGAGCTGGTTGCGCGACAACGCCGAGCAGGTCCGCACCACGGCGTTCGACGGCTGCGACGTCTGGGCGCTCCGCACTCCCTGACCGGGCGCCTCACTCGGCGGCGGCCAGCCCCGAGCCGTCCGGGGCCCCGAGCAACGGCACGGGGACGCTGACCATCGTCACGGTGGTGCCCGAGTCGTCCCGCCGGATCGAGACCCGCTCCATGCAGCCGCGCATGACGCTCATCCCGTAGCCCTTCTCGCCGTGGTCCGGGCGCCACACGCCCTCGTCCCGCACCGTCACCACGACCTGGCGGTGCGCGGGCCCGGCCACCAGCCGGCCGACGACCTCGACGTCCCCCGGGACGCCCCCGGCGTAGGCGTGCTTGACCGCGTTGGTGCAGGCCTCGCTCACGGCCAGGATCGCGTCGACACGCTCGGCCTCGGGCCACTCCAGCGCCTGGAGCCAGCGGTCCAGCCCCGCCCGGAAGAAGGCGAGCTGCACCGGGTCCGCGCCGAACCGGATGCTGTAGAAGCCCGAGTCGTCCGCCATGCCCTGAGGATGACGAAGCCCGGGGCCCTTCGCGACCGCTGGCCGGACGCCGCCCCGATCACCCGTGCCGGTCAGCTCGGCAGCCGGGGCTCCGGGACGTCCACGACGACGGGTTCCTCGGCGGGCGCGGGGATCCCGGCCGCCTCGGGTCCGACCACCTCGACCAGCTCGGGCCCGCTCTCGGGGTCGAGCTCGGGCGCGGGGTCCGTCCTCCCCGCCAGGCCGAGCACGCGGCGGCGGGCCCTGGCCCGCCTGCTCAGCTCGGCCTGCTCGTCCGCGGTCCACGTCTGCCGCTCGGTAGGCGGCTGCCTCGTGACCATCTTCGTCCCCCCTGATCGCCCTCACCCGGAAGATCCGCCGTCCCCACCCGCTGTCATGGGGATCACGCAGTGGTGCGGCACACCCAGTGTGCGCCGAACGCGTCCGAAATCCCAGGTCCCGGCCCCGTCCACCCCCTCCCGTCGGGCCCGGCCGGTCGGACGGACGGTCCGGGCCGGTTCGACGGTGAGCGGCGATGTCATCCGTTCGTAACATCGGATGCCCGTCGCCGTCCGGCCGACGGCACGGACGGGAACGGGTGGTGCACGAGTGGGTCGAGCCGGACGCTTCCGCCCGATCCTCGCCGGGGCCACCCTGCGCGACCGCGTGCTCGCCTGCGGCGGGGTGCTCGCCGCCCTCTGCGTCACCGCGCTGCTCGGGGCGACCGTCGTGGGGCACACGGCCGCCCTCCCGTATCTCGTGGCACCGATCGGCGCGTCGGCCGTGCTCGTGTTCGCGGTCCCCGCGAGCCCCCTCGCGCAGCCGTGGCCGGTCGTGGGCGGCAACGTGCTGTCGACGCTGGTGGGGCTCGGCGTGCTGGCCCTCGTCGGCGACCCGTTCCTCGCCTCCGGGCTCGCCGTGGCCGGGGCGATCGCGGTGATGTCGCTGCTCCGCTGCCTGCACCCGCCCGGCGGCGCGGCCGCGCTCACGACGGTGATCGGCGGCAGCGTGATCGCGGGCGCCGGCCCCCTGTTCGCGTTCGTGCCGGTCGGGCTGAACTCGGTCGTCCTCGTCGCGCTCGGGTGGCTGTTCCACCGGTTCACCGGGCACGCCTACCCGCACCGGACGCGGCGGACCGACCCCGCGGAGCGCCACAGCCGCTTCCGCGCCGAGGACGTGGACCGCGCGCTCGACCAGGTCGGCGAGGCGTTCGACATCAGCCGCGAGGACCTCGGGCTCCTGCTGCGCGAGGTCGAGACCCAGGCCCTCGTCCGGCGGCACGGCGAGCCCACCGCGGGCGACGTGATGTCGCGCGAGGTCGTGCGGGTGGAGGTGCACGACACCCCGGACACCGCGCGCGCCCTGCTGCTCGCGCACGACGTCCGCACCCTGCCGGTGCTCGCCGCCGACGGGACCGTGGTCGGCACGGTCGGGCTCCGCGAGCTCGTCCGCCCCGGCGTGTGCGTCGGGGAGCTGGCCTCACCGCCCCTGACCGCCCGCGCGGACCAGCCGGCGCTGGCCCTGAGCCGCGCCCTGACCGACGGGCGGGCCCACGCCGCCGTGATCGTCGACGCGGCCGGGCGGTTGCGCGGGATGGTGACCCAGACCGACCTGATCGTGGCGCTCTGCCGCGCGCTGACCGACCCGGTGTGACGAGCGCGACCCCGGCTCCCGCGAGTACCCCGAGAACGACCTCGGCGATGCTGGTGCGCCCGAAGGGATTCGAACCCCTAACCTTCTGATCCGTAGTTGCCGCACGGGCGTGTGCACAGCACGGCCGTCGTCGGGACGACCGCGCAGGTCAACGACGCCGCGGCCAGCATGGCGCTGCCGGAGACGAGAGCGCGTCGCCTGCCCAGGTCGTCGGCCACCGCGCCACTCGCGAGCAACGCGACTCCCAGCCCGATGCTCATCGAGCTGAGGATCCACGCCTGCCCTTCGGGCCCGGAACCCAGCGCCGATGCCGTCGCGGGCAGCGTCGCCAACGGGGTGGTGAACGCGACGAGACAGAGGAACGTCGCCGCCGAGGCCACGGCCACCGTCGCCCGGTCCGTGTGGCGCATCTACTTGCCTCCCGTCGCTGCCGCGGACTCGGCGGCGGGCCGCTGCCAGGCTATGACGCGGCCGGTGGTCCGTTGCCACACCTCACCGTGCTGGTTGATCGTGTCGTAGGTGAGGGTGACGCTGCCACGGCCGGGCCGCGAGGTGGAGTGGGCGATCGTGCCGACGGAGATCTCCAGGCGCAGGTCGTCGCCCGGGCGGGTGGGGCTCGGCCACTCGAGGTGAATCGCGCTCCCGATCACCCCGGCCGCGATCGGGAACGCAGAGGTCAAGAGCCGCATCGTGATCGCGGCGGTATGCCGGCCACTGGCCGCCAGCCCGTCGAACAGCGTGTCGCCGGCTGCGTCCTCGTCGAGGTGGAACGGCTGAGGGTCGTAGCGGGTGGCGAAATCCTTAACCTCCGCGGCCGTCACCTCGTACGCTCCGATCCGGAAGGTCAGGCCCTCCGCCAGATCGTCGAGCCAGAACCCGTCCGGTCGACGGCGTCGACACACCGGAAGGCGCCCAGCCGAGTCGACCCGGGTCTCGATCCGGTCACCGGGCGCCATGGTCTGCCGCTCTCAGCCCGCGAGCAGCACGTCGTAGCGAGACGGATCCGAGGTCAGCGTGCCCTTCACCGTCCGAGCGAGCTCGTCGACGACCACTTGGGACCGGTCCGCCTCCAGACCGTCCAGAGCCCTCGCCACGACGTCGGCAGGTCGAATGCGGTCGATGGGGAAGTTCTGTCCCATCTCGGTGTCGACGGCGGCCATGGCAGTCCGAGAACGTGGGTGCCCTGTCCGGCCAGCCCGAGGCGTAGTGCGTCGGTCAGGCTCCAGGCCGCGGCCTTGGTCGCGCTGTAGCCTGCCATGCCGGGAACGAGAACCACGAGACCGCCGACAGAACGTTGACGACTGCCCCACCGCCGTTGGCCCCAGGATCGGGGCGAAGGCCTGGGTCACGCGCACGGGACCGAACACAGTGACCTCGAACTCGTCGTGGATCTTGCCGAGATCACCGTCGACGAGCGGCTGCCGAGTCGCGATCCCTGCGTTGTTGACGACGATCTGGACGTCCGTCGCCCCCTGTGCCGCCACCGCGATCTGAGCTGGGTCGGTGACGTCCAGCGCGATCGGCTCGACCCCCTCGGCGGGAGCGATCGACCGGAGGTCGCGCGGCCGCGTAGACCTTGGCCGCCCCCTTTCCCGGAGCTGCCGGACGAATTCCGCGCCGATCCCACGGTTGACGCCGGTGACGAGGACGACTGAACCTGCGATTTTCACGACATACCTCTCACTACAATTCAAGGGTTGGTCCGCGCCTCAATCGGCGGCGATCTCCACCCAGCCGAGAGACGCGACCCGCTCCCCGGTCAACAAGTAGACGACCAGCGCTTCGATCGCCGTGTGTGCCGCGATCCTGGTCTCCTCCGGGGGAGCGGATCGCCGGTCCGAGCCGGACGTGTAGGACAGTTCGGCCGTCAGCGGCGAAAGGCGATGGTCCACGGCGGCGAACCCGACTCCGTCCTCGTGCCAGAGCAGACTGCTACGCGAGCCTGGGCCGACGAGGACCTGGATGAGGACGGGACCTCCGGGCCGGAGGGGCACGTCCTGGATATCGACCTGGAGGGCGCCCTCGAGCTCGGCCCGGGCGGAGACCTTCTCCAGGGCCTCGTCGAACTCGTCGATGCCGCCGACGACGGTCGACGTCATGTCGACGTCACCGAAGCCGTGGTAGCGGAGAAGAGCTCGCCCGTGCATCACCGTGGACGGAATGCGCCGTTCACGGCGCCGAAGGGGTCCGCGTCGGCGAGGGAGTCGAAGGTGCCCTTCTCGATCGCCTCGACCGCGGCGCGCCGGGCCAGCGAGTACGCGGCCTGCGCGATGGCCTGTCCGACGGTCACTCGGCGCACACCGGCTGCTCGCAGATCGTCCACGCTCGGCGCGCCCGGTCCCGCCATGGCGTTGACCGGCAGGTCGACCCGCCTAGTGAGCTCCGCCAGCGTGTCGAGGTCGAGCAGACCGGGCACGAACAGCGAGTCCGCGCCGGCGTCGGCGTACGAACGGGCTCGGGCCACCACATCGTCCAGTCGCCCGGCTTCCGACCCGATCCCGAACAGGTACACATCCGTCCTCGCGTTGACCACCAGCTCCGGCAGGCCTGCCGCGATGGCGGACTCGCGTGCGGCGCGGATCCGGGAGGCCTGGTCCCCGGCGCCGAAGAGGGGGCCACCCGGGGCGCGGGAGTCCTCCAGATTGATGCCGACGGCGCCGGCCCCGATCACCTCGGCGACGGTCCGCGCGACGTCGTCCGCGCCCGGCCCGTACCCGCCCTCGACGTCCGCCGAGACCGGGAGGTCGACCGCGGCCGCAATCCGCGCCACGGCGTCGACCATCTCCGGGCGGGTCAGGTTCTGCCCGTCCGGGCGACCGAGACTCCACGACAACCCGGCGCTCGTGGTGGCGATCGCCCGCGCTCCGCCCGCGGCGATCAGGGCCGCGCTCGCGGCGTCCCAGGCGTTGGGGAGCACCAGCACGTCGTCGGTCTGCAGGGTGCGCAGCGCGGCGGCCATCGCGCGCTGCCGATTGGTGATCATTGTCGTTCCCTTTCGTTGAGTAGCGATTCGATACTCATCGAACGGCGCTGACGGTTCACTCGTCAAGAGCTACCGAGAAAATTGCTGACTTGGTATTTCCGCGCCATCGTGCGCCCTTCCGCTTGGTTTTCCCAAGGCAACTCAGACTTGGCGTTTCCTTGTCAGCAGGAACGAACACGCGCACATTTCCGGGCGTATACTCGCTTTCATGCCATACCAGCAGTCGCTGTTCTCGACGACCCGCGCCGACGTGGTGGACCACGACCGCACGGGCGGTCTCGACGTCGCCGTCGACAGCGGCTTCGCCTCCGCCGAACGGATCCAGCTCGACGAGACCTCGTGGATCGTGCACGTGCACGGCTGGCTCTCCGGCGACGACGAGCTGATGCGCCACCTGATGGCCCATGCTTCGTGGGAACAGCGGTCCCGGTGGATGTACAACCGAGTGGTCGACGAGCCACGACTGACCGCCGAGTACCCCGTCATCACGGAGGCGCCCCACCCGGTCCTGCGCCACCTCGCCGACGAGCTCTCCGGACATTTCGGCGTGCCCTACTCACGGCTGTGGATGAACTGGTACCGCGACCACACCAGCTGGCACGCGGACCGCCCCGCCGACAAGCTCGACCATACCGTGATCCCGGTGCTCAGCCTCGGCGCCACCCGCAGGTTCCTCATCAAGCCCGACCAGGGCGGCCGCTCGACGGTGATCGTCACCCACGGCGGCGACCTGGTCGTGATGGGCGGCCGCTGCCAGAAGGACTACAAGCACTCCGTACCCAAGCAGAAGACCCCGGCCGGATCACGCCTGAGCCTGAACTTCAGTCCTCAGATCGCGTAGCGGTACGTGATGTCCTCGGCAGCGACGACGACGTCGTCGGCATCGACGAACTCGACCCGCACCGCCTTGTCCCGGTCCACGGTGCGGCCGACCTCGGTGA
>NZ_JBEZDN010000117.1:0-25788 GCF_040648315.1 Pseudonocardia sp. NPDC049154 | reverse complement strand
CAGCCACGCCAGCCAGCCCAGCCGGCCCTCGAGCCCGGCGGCGCCGCCGCGGGCCACGACCTGGATCGCCAGCCCGGCGAGCACGGCGACGGCCGTGGTCACGTAGGCGACGCGCCGGTGCCCGCGCAGGATCGCCTCGGCCAGCGCGACCAGCGAGGGCACCACGACCGGCCCGAACGGGTAGCCGAGGGCCAGGTAGACCAGCAGGACCGCGGTGCAGCCGACCAGTACCGCGGGCGGGTGCGCCCGGCGGACGACGAGCAGCAGCGGGCCCAGCACGATCAGGGCGATCCCGAGCGCGTCGACGGGACGGGTCGCCGGCACGAAGCGCGACGCGTTGAGCGCGGCGACCAGCCCCACGACCAGCCAGGCGACCGGGGTCAGGACGGTGTGCGGCACGCTCTGCCACGAGCGCCGCAGCAACCCGACCCACCAGGACACACCCGCACCCTAGAGCGACGCGCGCCCCGGACGCGTCGGTCGGCGGGGGACCGGCGGCGTACTCCCCGGGGCGTACGCCGCCCGCCCGCGGCCCCCCTCCGGCGGCAGCGCAGGTCCCGCCCGCGGGCCGACGTGCGCGCCGCCCGTCCCCGGCACCGTGGAGGCACACCACGAGAACAGCCGGGGGACACCATGAGCGAGAACACCGACAGCACCGCCCGCCTCCGCACCGACGCCGCGGTGCGGCTCTCCGACGCCGACCGCGAGGCCGTCGCCGACCGGATCCGGGCGGCCGCCGCCGAGGGCCGGCTGACCCTCGAGGAGGCCGACGAGCGGCAGCAGGCCGCCTACGCCGCGAAGGTCGAGGCGGACCTGACCCCGCTGACGGCCGACCTGCCGGCGCCGCCGCCCCCGACTCCGGGCCTGCGCACCCTGTCGCCCGACGCCCGGCGCCGGCTGATGGTCCACGCGGGCATCGGCCTCGCCGTGGTCCTGCTGGTCCTGGTGCGCTGGATCGCCGGCCCGGTGTCGTTCTTCTGGCCGGCCGGGCCGATCTTCTGGATCGTCGTGAGCATCGCGGCGCACTACTGGTTCGCCACCCGCACCACATCAGCCTGTGAGTGGCGATAGTCGCTATAGCGACTATCGCCACTCACAGAGGTGGTTGCCCGTAGGTCCGCAGCTTCTCGCCGACGGCGGCCAGCTCGTCGTCGGCGAGGAGCGTGGGCTCCCCGAGCAGCCGGGCCTGGTGGTAGAGCCGGCACAGCCATTCCAGCGTGACGGCCCGGTCGTACGCCCGAGCCAGGGTGTCGCCGCAGGTCGTGGCGCCGTGGTTGCGCAGCAGGACCGCGCTGCGCCCCGCCATCGCCCGCACGCTCGCCCCGGCCAGCTCGGCCGACCCGTACCGCTCGTAGGGCGCCACCCGGACCGGCCCGCCGAGCTGCATGACCAGGTAGTGGATGCCGGGCAGCTCGTCGACCAGCGTGGACAGCGCCGTCGCGTACAGCGGGTGCGTGTGGACGACGGCCCGCTCCTCGGTCCCCGCGTAGACGGCAAGGTGCATGGGCAGCTCGGACGAGGGCCGCGGCCCGTCCTCGACCGCGCGCCCGTCGAGATCGACCACGCACACCCCCGCGGGGGTCAGCACGCCGTAGTCGACGCCGGTCGGCGTGATCGCGACGAGGTCCCCGCGCCGCTCGCTCACGTTGCCCGAGGTGCCGACCGTGAGCCCCGCGGCGGCCATCCGCCGGCAGCACTCCACGATCCGCACCCGCTCGTCCGCCAGCAGCACGCCGTCTCCTTGTCACGCTCCGTCATCCGGTCCGCAGCGATGGTAACCGTCCGTGGTGCGGTGGGTACGCCGCTCGGCGCGCCGGGTGCCGGGCGAACGGCGGGATACGACCGTCCGTCGCATGATCGACTCCGTCCGTCGGAACGCAGAGCGATCATGGCGGGACGGCCCGTCACCTGATCGTGGAGCCCTCGTTCATTCGATCGTGCACAGCGCGTCGGAAGCCTCCCCGGTCCACGCCGCCGCCCCCGCCAACCGGTCGTGGGGTGCGTGATGGCGAACCACACCCTGCCCCCGCGGGCCCGCCGCTCCGCGCCGCGCCGCGGGCGTGCGCGGTCCGGCCTCGTCCTCTGGGTCGGCTTCGGCGTCGTGGCCCTGCTGGCGATCGTCCTGGTCGTCGGGCTGCTGCTCGGCGGCGCCCCGTCGCCGGCCGCGCAGCAGGGCGGCACCGCCGCCGGCGCCGACCCGGTCGCGGCGGCCGTCGAGCCGGCCTCACTGAAGGAGAGCACCACCTACACGACGCTGCAGGGCACCGTGCCCGACCCCGCGCCGCAGGAGACCACGGACGGCCGGGTCGCGCACCCGGTCCGCGAGACGGTGGTCCACGACGCGCCCGGCGGGACCCCGATCGCCCGCATGCCCGTGACGCAGATCGGCGACACGTGGCTCCCGGTGATCGCGCAGCAGGGGGACTGGGCGCAGGTCCTGCTGCCCTCGCGGCCCAGCTCGTCGACGGGCTGGCTGCCGCTGGCCGACCTCGACGTGAAGACCACGCCGTACCGCATCGCCGTGCACCTGGGCTCCATGAAGCTCGCCCTCTACGAGGACGGCGCGACGCTCGCCGAGTGGACGGTCGGCATCGGCAAGCCCTCGGCGCCCACGCCCACCGGCCGCACCTTCCTGCTCGGCGCCTTCAGCGACGACCAGCAGAAGTACTCGCCGGTGATCCTGCCGCTGGGCACGCACAGCCCCACCCACGACACCTTCGGCGGCGGCCCGGGGACCGTCGCCATCCACACCTGGCCGACCGACGACGTGTTCGGCACCGCCACCAGCGACGGCTGCATCCGCGTCCCCGCGGACGCGCTGCGCCAGCTCACCGAGGTGCCCCTGGGCACGCTCGTGACGATCGACGAAGCATGATCCAGAAAGGGACCCGACGCGTGAAGACCTCCAAGTTCGCCGGTGCCGGTGCGGCCGCGGTGGGTGCGGCCACGGCCGCGGCGGTGCTGCTGCTGGGCTCCACCGCCGCCGCGGCCGAGCCCTCCGTGGACTCGTCCGCCTACGTCTTCCGGACGGACGGCCTGCTGTCGATCAGCCCGAGCCCGTACGCCGAGTCCCGGGACGGCGAGCACGACCGGCAGAGCGTGGCCGACGTGACCGCGCTCCCGCTGCACGGCAAGCCCGGCATCGGCCTGTCCGCGCTGGTCGCCGAGGCCGAGGGACACCGGGCCGAGGCCACCGTGGCGAAGGTGAACCTGCTCGACGTCCTCAAGGCGGAGACGTTCCGGACCTGGTGCGACGGGGCGGACGGCGGCTCGGCCGGGGTCGACCTCGTCGACGCGTCGATCCTCGGGACGCCGGTGAAGGCGCCCCTCGAGGAGGAGCGGTTCGACGTGTCCCCGCTCCTGCAGATCACGCTGAACCAGCAGGACCGCGACGACGACTCGATCACGGTCACCGGGTTCACCCTCACCCTGGTGCCGGGCCAGGACCGCAGGCGCGACCTCACCGACGAGGAGAAGGAGGTCGCACCGGACCTCGTCGGCCTGGTGACCGGGCAGCTGCCCGACCTGCAGAAAACCCCGCTGAAGACCGTCGACGACCTGCTCAGGGCGCTCTCGCCGAAGGGAGACCTGCTGAAGATCACCGTCGGGTCCGCGACCTGCGCACTGGAGGACGACAAGGAGCACGACGAGCCGGCGGTGAAGAAGCACGAGCCGGAGCCCGGCGAGGCGCCGCGCCCGGAGGTCGTGCGGAAGAACCTGCCCGTGACCGGCTGACGGGGGCCGGACGGGAGGTCGGGGGCCGGGGCTCGCGTGGGGGACGCGCGGCCCCGGCCCTGTCCGTTCTCCGGGATCGGCCGGGATCAGCCCTCGCGCGCTGCGTCGGATGCGGCACGCTTGCGCCGCTTGCCCTCGTGCATCGCCTGCACCCGGGCGACGGGGATCGCGTGCCCCTCCTCGAGGAGGTCGGCCGGGAGCTCCTGCGGCTCGGCCAGCGCCTCGGTCCAGGAAGGCCGTCCCGCCAGCAGGTCCGGTGCGGTGCGGAGGGTGAAATCGGTGGGGGAGACGGCGTCGAGCTCGTCCCAGGCCAGCGGGAAGGACACCGGCAGTCCGGGGCGGATGCGCGGGCTGTAGGCGGCGACCACGGTCGCGCCGCCCGCGCGGGTGGAGTCGACGAAGACCTTGCCCTCGCGCTCCTCGCGGAGGAAGGCGGTGGTGGCGATGCCCGGGTCGAGCTCCTCGGTCCGCGCGGCCAGGGCGCGGGTGGCGGCCGCGGCGTCGTCGAACGGGGTGGCGGCGAGCGGGACGACGATGTGGACGCCCTTGGAACCGCTCGTCTTGAGGGCCCCGGTGAGTCCGGCGCCGGCGAGCGCCTCGCGCACCAGGTGGGCCACCGCGACGACGGCGGGGAAGCCGGCACCCTCCGGCGGGTCGAGGTCCAGCACGAGCTGCGACGCGTGCGAGGCACCGACGGTGAACAGGGCCGGGTGGTACTCCACGGCCCGCTGGTTGGCCAGCCAGAGCAGGGTGCGCCGGTCGTCGCAGAGCGCGTACCGGACCTCGCGGCCGGTCTGCGAGCGGATGACCGTGCTGCGCACCCAGTCCGGGGTGTAGCGGGGGAGGTTCTTCTGCATGAACGGTTCCTGGCCCGGCCGCACCCGGATCACCGAGAGCGGCCGGTCGGCCAGGACCGGGACCATCCGGTCCGCGACGGCGTCGAGGTAGTCGACGAGGTCCCGCTTGGTCGCGTCGTCCCCGTCGACGAGGGGGGAGTCCAGGCTCGAGAGCGCGACACCCGCCCGTTCCTCGCCCGCCGTCACGTCGGGCCCCTCATGAGCACCTCGTCATGCAGGCATCATGGCCCGGCGCGCGGCCGGGGTCACGCGGTGGCGCCCTCCGGGTGGACGGAGTGCTCGCCCTCCGCGAACTCCTCGACGATCTTCGCGCAGAAGGCCTCGAGGTCGCCGGGGTTCCGGCTGCTGACGAGTCCCTGGTCGGTGACGACCTCCTCGTCGACCGGGTTGCCGCCTGCGTTGCGGATGTCCGTCCGCAGGCTCGGGAACGACGTCAGCGTGCGGCCCTTCACCAGGTCCGCCTCGACCAGCGTCCACGGCCCGTGGCAGATGACGCCCACCGGCTTGCCGGCGGCGAACACGTCCTTGACGAACTTCAGCACGTCCTGGTCCATGCGCAGGCGGTCCGCGTTGACGGTGCCGCCCGGCATGATCAGCGCGTCGTAGTCCGACGCCGACACCTGAGAGGCCACCTTGTCGACCGGGTAGGTCCCGCTCGGCGAGATGTCGGAGTTCATCGACTGGATGGCGTCCCCGGAGATCGACACGATCTCGGTGGTGGCCCCGGCGTCCTCGACCGCCTTGCGCGGCTGGGTCAGCTCGACCTCCTCGACGCCGTCGGTCGCGAGGATCGCGACGCGCTTGCCGTCCAGTGCGCCCATCGTTGCTCTCCTCTCCGGGCCGCGGTGGGTCCGCGGCCTCGGGGCGGCGATACCCGTACGGGCGTCCGCTACACCCCCCGCAGGGCGTCGCGGTGTGTCATGGTGGGGCCACGCACGTTGAGCAGGCAGCGTCGCAGCCGCCCGCGCGAGCCGCGGGACCACCGACGAAGGGGGCGACGTGCGCACCTCCGCCGAACCGTGCGCCGAACCCGTCATGGCGCTCTTGCGCGTGAAGGCGCCGGCCGACGTGGACCCGCACGTCCTGGAGGCCGCCCTCACCCGCGCGCTCTGCACGGACGCCGACCGCCCGCTCACCGCCGAGCTGGAGTGGGTCCCGGCCTGGCGTCCCGCCCCGCACGCCACGAAGCGGCGGTTCGTGTTCGTCGCCGTGCTGCGCGGGTCGCGGCAGACGGGGGCCGAGGAGCTGGCTGCGGCGGCGGAGCGCTCGGCGAAGCGGGCGCTGAAGCGGATGTTCGGAAAGTCCACCAGCGCGAAGGCGCGCCCGGCGGCGGACCCGGAGGTCGCGACCTTCTGGTGCGCCTTCCGCGGCACCCCGCACAAGATCACGGCCTGACGGCGCGGACCCTCAGGCCGGTTGCTCGGCGAGCCGCTCCGGGTCCGTCCGCATGCCGTCGCGCACCAGACGCGGCAACGCCCGCCGGCGCCGCACCAGCTGCGCCACCCCGAGCACCGCGTAGACCCCGGACAGCACGAGCGAGACGGTGTGCACGGTCTCGGTCGGCAGCGAGATCGATGTCGCGAACTGGATCGCGAACAGGACGACGAGCGCGACCGCGCCACGCCAGCTCAGCCCCAGCGTGACGAGGAGGCTCACCGCGAAGAAGGACTGGGTGCCGGTGAGCAGCAGCTCGACGCGCTGCTGCTCGTCGAGGGGCAGGCCGTGCAGCGAGCCGGACGAGATCGCGAACACCAGCGGGAGCGTCCCCACCAGCAGCGTCCACTGGTTGACCTTGCTGGAGAGCAGCGTGCCGAGCGCGTCGCCCGCCTTGAGCCGCTTCGCGTACAGGCAGGCGACGATCAGCTCGGGGGCCTCGCTGGCGAGCGGCGCCACCCACTGGACCAGCACGAACCGGTCGACCCCGAGCTCGGACCCGGTCTGCACCAGCCCGTCGGCGAAGTGCTCGGCCGTGGCCAGGATGATGAGTGCGGCGATCGCGAAGAGCACCCCGTAGAGCCAGCGCCGGGACACCGCCGGGCGCTCGGCGACCCACTTCGCGCTGCCGTGCAGGTCGGGTTCCTCCGCGGGGAACTGGGCGAGACGGATCGCGTAGGCGACGAACACGGCGACGAGCACCAGCGTGTCGACCAGCGTCAGGGTGCTGCGCAGGGGGAGCGTCAGCGAGTAGAGCGTCGCGATGCCGAGGAACACGACCTCGGCGGAGAGGGTGCGCGGCAGCCGCACCCCGGCCCGGTCGCCCTCGCGCCCGCCGCCGGCCCCGTCCCGGCGGCCCTGCCGGCGGGCGGCGAGGATGGCGACCAGCACGACCAGCGGCCACCCGATGCCGACCAGCACCCGGTTCGCGCCCGTCATGTTGGCCAGCGCGAGGGAGCAGGGGTTGCTGCCGCCGGGATCGGGTGCGCAGTGGCCCTGTTCGGCGAAGATCTCGCCGGCGCGCATGGTGAACACGAAGTCGACGGCGTACTCGGGCAGCACCGCCAGCAGGGCCAGGATCGCGAGAGCGAGCCCGGCGCTCATGTCGACCTGCGCGGCCTCGCCCGCCCAGGACAGCACGAACGCGGCACCGACGATCGCCAGCCCGTAGACCACGACGGCGGCGGGGGCGGGGAGCTCGGGGTGCGGGAGCCCGAGCAGGCTCGCCGCCCCCAGGTACAGGCCCGGGAGCGCGAGGACCACCGCGGCCGAGAGGGGCAGGGGCGGACGGCAGCCGGGCGGGTTCGAACGGGCCACGGGTCAGCGCCCGGCCACCGGGACGAGCACGACCGGGCAGCGCGCGTGCTCGGTGCACCGCCGCGCGACGTCGTCGAGCCGGCCGCCGATGTGCCCCAGCACCAGCAGCTGGGCCGCCGTCGCGTGCGAGAGCAGGACGGTCGCCGGATCGCCGCGCTCCGCCACGGTCCGGACCTCGACCTCCTCGTCGGTGGCCCCGAGGGCCTCGTCCAGCCAGCCCTCGTGGTCCTCGGCGAGCGGGACGACGTCGACGACCACGTCCCGCGTCCGCGCCTCGGCCACGGCCCAGCGCAGGGCGGCGCGGGACTGCGGCGACCCGTCGAGCCCGACGACCAGGGCCCCGAACGGCGTCGACGGCGCGGGGGTCGTCAGCGTCTCCGGGGGCGCGTCGGGGCGCAGGGCGTCGTGCCGGTCGCGGGGATGGAACCCGGTGTGCGGGTCGTGCTCCTCGCGGCGCCCCGGGGCGCTGCCCGGGTCCGACAGGGTCGGGATCATCGCGCTCTCCTGCGGGCGTTCGGTGGGCTTCGACGGGGCTTCGGTGGAGCGCTCGGTCAGTCGGACGGCTCGGCCCCGGGCCCGTCCGAGGCGTCACCACCCGGCTCCACGTCCTGGCGGTGGGCCGGGCGGGGGTCCTCCTCCTCGTCCCGGAGCTGGTCGACGCGGTGCCCGAGCACCTCCTCCTCGAGCCGGTCGACCGTCTCCTCGGTGTGGGTGGGGTGGGTTCCGTCGGTGGTGTCCTCGGGGCGCTGGGTCATCGCGTGCCTCCGTTCGTCGGGGTGGGACTGCGCGGCGGGCCGGTCGGCCCGCCGGGGTAGGTGCCGGGCCCACGCCGGCCCCGCTTGCGGCGTTCGCGGCGGATCGCGGCGGCGGTGCCCTCGGGGTACCCGGCCTTGATCGCCCGGTGCTCCGCCGCGGCCTCGACGAACGCCACGGAGTACAGCAGGCCGATCACCGCGCCCATCACGACGGCGGTGGCCCGGATCGCCGGGGAACCCGGGACCAGCAGGTAGAGGGCCACGCCGAACGGGGCGATCTGCACGACGGACCGGATCAGGTGCCGGAGCACCCAGGTGGGGGCGGTGACGTCGTGCAGCACCCAGGTCCGGTGCCGGGCGGGGAGCCCGGCGCCGAACGCGTAGGCCAGCCAGCGGAAGGGGCCGGGGCGCACGATCTCGGTCATCGCCCGGGGTACCCGGTGCGGGCGCCCCGAACCGCCGCGGGCTCAGGCGGCGAGCTCGACATGGACGGTCTTCCCGGGGTCGTCGGCGTCGTGCACCTCGTAGCCCCAGTCCCGGCACACCGCCTGCACCACGAGCAGCCCGCGGCCCCGGGAGGCGTGCGGGTCCCGGCTACGCGGCTCCGGCGGCGCGGTGCACCCGTCCCGCACGAACACGTGCAGCACCCCGGGCTCGCGGTGCACCGTGATCTCGAAGGGCGTGCGGGCGTGGTCGACCACGTTCGCGACCAGCTCGGTCACGACGAGCAGCACGTCCTCGGCGGTCTCACCCTCCACCCGCCACGCCTCGAGCACCGGACCGAGCCGCCTGCGCACGCCCGCCGGGGCGTCGGGGGCGGGGCCGTAGCTCCAGCACACGTGGCCGCCGGCGGCGTCGTCCTGCGTGGTCGCAGCTCCGATCGAGGTCATCCCGCACCCCCTTCCCCGTCGTCACCACTCGTCGGTCGAGGGCGTACCCCCTCGGCTCCCGCGGCATACGCACCGGCCGCGATCGACTTGACACGGCGTGCCACCGGCCCACTGCGCTCACCCGTTCGTGTGAAACGGGAGAAAGCGGGTACAGGAGAGCGGCACCGGCCGAGGCGGGAGGAGGGACGCATGTCCGTGACGGCGACGGTCACCGACGAGACCGAGGACTGGAACACCCGGCACCGCGCCGAGGGTCCGCTGAACCGCGCGGACCGGAACTTCGCGGAGCTGCTGCAGGAGCTCCGGGTGGTCTTCACCGGCGTGCAGATCCTGTTCGGCTTCCTGCTCACGATGTCGCTGAGCGAGCGGTTCAAGGAGCTCGACGCCATGCAGCACGCCCTGTTCGTCGCCACCCTCGCCGGCGCGGCGGCGTCGTCGACGCTGATCGTGGCGCCCGTCGCCGCGCACCGGATCCTCTTCCAGCGCAACCGCAAGCGCGAGCTCGTCCGGGCCGGGCACCGGCTGGCCATGGCCGGGCTGGGCTTCCTGGCGCTGACGCTCGCCGCGGGGCTGATGCTGGTCCTGGACATCGCGGTGGGGCGGCTCGCGGGGATCGTCGGAACGGCGGCCCTGCTGAGCGCCACGGTGGTGCTGTGGGTGCTCCTCCCGCTGCACCTGCGCCGTGAGGCGCGCGCCGCCCCGGCCCTCGCCGATCCGGAGGCCTGATCCGGGGTCCGATTCGCGGTCGCCGGGTTTCCGCGGCACGGCCCGAGGTATTCGACTCCCATGTCCACCAACGTTCTGGAGAGCATCGACGTCGAGGTCCCGGTCAGCACCGCGTACAACCAGTGGACGCAGTTCGAGTCGTTCCCCCGCTTCATGGGCGGCGTGGAGCGCATCGAGCAGCTCGACGACACGCGGACGCACTGGGTCACGAAGATCGCCGGGGTCCAGCGCGAGTTCGACGCGGAGGTCACCGAGCAGCACCCCGACGAGCGGGTTGCGTGGAAGTCGGTGACCGGCCCGCAGCAGGGCGGCGCCGTGACCTTCCACCGCATCGACGAGACCCACACCCGGGTCACCCTGCAGCTCGACTTCGAGCCCGAGGGTGTGGTCGAGAAGGCCGGCGATGCGCTGGGGATCGTCGGCAAGCAGGCCAAGGCCGACCTGGGCCGCTTCAAGGAGTTCATCGAGTCGCGCGGTGCCGAGGAGGGCGCCTGGCGCGGCGACGTGGACCGGGCGCCGCAGCAGGGGGAGACCCCGCCTCCGCCGGCCTGACGCACGCACGAGTTCGACGGCCCGTCCCGTGTGGACGGGCCGTCGGCGTTCTCGGCGTGTGACCGGCGGCGACGCGGGGTACGTGCCCGGCATGAGCGGCACGAAGAACCCCGACCGCAAGCCCGCCGAGCTCGGCGACGACCTGCCGGGCGCGCTGAAGATCGCGTACAAGCCGGTCGGCCTGGTGTCCGGCGTGATCGGCGGCCTGATCGCCGGCCAGGTGTTCAACCAGGTGTGGAAGCGGGTCTCGAACGAGCCGGACACCCCGCAGCCGCTGTCGCGCGACTACGGCACCAAGGAGGTCCTGATCGCCGCGACGCTGCAGGGCGCGATCTTCGGGTTGATCAAGACGGCGGTCGACCGGTACGGCATGAAGGCCTACCACCGGTTCGTCGACAAGCCGCGCCCGGCGACGCGCTGACCCGACCGGCCCGGCCCGCCCGGTGACGTCCACCGGGCGGGCCGCGTCGTGCCCGGGGTCAGACGACCTCGTTGAGCTTGCCCGTCGACACGTCGAAGACGAAGCCGCGCACCGAGTCCTTGCGCGGGACGAACGGATTGGCCTTGATCCGGGCGATGGACTGGCGCACGTCGTCGTCCAGGTCGGGGAAGGCCTCGGCGGACCACTGCGGCTTGATGCCGGTGTCGTCCTGGATCGACCTCTTGAAGCCGTCGTCGGTGAAGGTCAGCATCCCGCAGTCGGTGTGGTGGATGAGGATGATCTCCTCGGTGCCGAGCAGGCGCTGGCTGATGGCCAGGGAGCGGATCTCGTCGTCCGTCACGACGCCGCCCGCGTTGCGGATGACGTGCGCCTCGCCCTCGTTGAGGCCGAGGATGCGGTAGACGTCCAGCCGGGCGTCCATGCAGGCCACGACGGCGACCTTCTTGGCGGGCGGCAGGGGGAGCGGGCCGGAGAAGGTCTCGGCGTAGCGGGCGTTGTTGGCGAGCAGGTCGTCCGTCACGGACATGGGGGTCTCCTGGGTTCGGCGGTGCTGTCGGTGCTGTCGGTGCTGTCGGCGCCGTCGGCGCCGTCGGTGCTGTCGGCGCCGTCGGCGGGGTCGCGGAGCTCGTATCCGCGACCGGGACACGAGACGGCCGCGCGGCGGGCCCGGACCGCCCGGACGGGGCAGGGGCGCCTACGCGGCCCGGGGACAGAACTCGTCGAACTGGCACACGCGGCGGCTCGGCCAGAAGAACTCGAGCCGCATGCGCATCACGCGATGAGTCAACCGCACCCCGGGAGCCCCGGCAACCCGCTCCGCCTCACCCGTTCGGGCCGGTCAGGGGGCCGTGTCGCCTCGTCGCCACCAACGGCTCCGGGCCTGCGCCCGGGAGGTCGGCGCGACGGCCGGGCCCGGCCCGCCCGGTGCCGCGGACCCGGGGACGTCGGCCCCGCTGCCGGCCCCGCCGTCGGCCCCGCTGTCGGCCCTGCCGGCGCCGGCGGTGCCGGTCTCGGGCACCGAGGTGCGCCCGTAGTGCCGCGCCACCAGCCCCGTCGACAGCCCGTGGATCACGATGCTCGCGACGACGGCGACCACGGTGACGGCGAGCACGAAGTCCTTCTGCGGCCCGGCCAGGTCGATGAACGCGAGCATGCCGAACACGAGGGTCGCGATGCCCCGTGGTCCCGCCCATCCGAGGACGAGCCGGTCCCTCGCGGGGACGTCCGTGCGGATCAGTGCCAGGGCGACGGGCAGCATCCGGGCCACGGTCAGCGCCAGCAGCGCGTAGAGCACGACCTGCCAGGTGAGGGCCCCGCCGGCGAGGGTCTGGTTGACGATCGCGCCGAAGATGAACCACAGGGCCAGGGAGAGCAGCGTGCCGACGTCCTCGACGAGGTGCAGGGTCCCGGCGGGCAGCCGGCGTGCCTCCGGCTCGAAGAACACGCCGGCGACGAAGGCCGCCACGAAGCCGTTCCCGTCGACGAGGACCGCGGCGCCGTAGGCGAGGAGCGGGAGCACGAGCACCCCGATCCGCAGCGCCGACGACTGGGTCCAGCCGGCGTCGAGCGCCCAGCGCAGCACCCGCGCGGCCGCGGCGCCGACCACCGCGCCGGCGAGGACGGCCATGGCCAGCGACGGGAGGGCGTGCACCGCGGCGTCGGCCAGTCCCTCGCCGCCGACGGCGGTGGCCCCCGCGAGGGCGAACAGGAAGACCGGGGCGATGAGGCCGTCGTTGAGGCCGCTCTCGGCGTTGACCACCTGCCGCAGCCGCTCCGGGATCCGCCGGTCCCGGACGACGGCGACGGCGGGCGCGAGGTCGACCGGCATCACGACGGTGGCGAGCACGAGGAGGAGCCACGGTCCGGCGCCGCCGAAGAGGACCGCGCCCGCGAACCACGCCGCCAGCAGCGAGAGGGGCAGGGCGATCAGGAGGAGCCGCAGGGTGAGCCGCGGCTGGCGGCCCAGGATGCCGCCGGGGACCTCCGTGGCGTCGGTGAACAGCAGGATCGCCAGGATGCCCTCGACGACGTGCTCCGCCGACTCGAACTCGATGTCGAAGATGAACACCGGGTTCGGCCCGGCCGTGAGCGCGACCCCCGCGGCGAGCATCGCGAACGGCATCGTGACGCTGAACCGGGCGAGCCTGCCGGCGACGAGCGCCCAGGCGAGCAGGATCAGCATGATGACGACGAGCGCGAGCATCGGTCCCCCAGGCGTCGGCCCACCGGCCTTCGCCGGGAGTCTGGCACCCGGCTGTTCGCGACTCCACGGCCCGGCGTGACGGGTGATCTCCGGCCGGTCTTCCGTGTGGCCCGTCCGGGTGGCATTGTGACGCTGACGTCACACTCTCATTCGGGGCCGCCCACCGGGGCGGCCCGCTCGTCGACACGGAGGGCGCCGCGATGAAGCCGCGCATCGGCACGACCCTGGCCAGCACGACCGACGCCACGACCGTGGTCGTGGTCCGGTGGGGGGACGCGGACGTGGAGGTGACCTGCGGGGGCGCGCCGATGGTGGACGCGAAGGGCCCGGAGGCGGGCACGACGCGCCCGGCCGACCCGGACCAGCAGGCGGGCACCCAGATGGGCAAGCGCTACGCCGACCCCGACCTCGGCATCGAGCTGCTGTGCACGAAGGCCGGCGCGGGCACGCTCGCGGCGGGTGGTGCGCCGCTGCCGCTCAAGGACGCCAAGCCGCTGCCGGCCTCGGACTGAGGCGGCGGCGGTGAACCTGTCGGTGCTGCTGGACATGGCCGCCGAGGGCTTCGGCGACCGCGTCGTGGTCGGTACCCGGGCGGAGGGGCTGACGGCCGGGCGGGTCCGGGAGCTCGCCGCGGGCGGTGCGACCCTCGTGGCCGAGTCGGGCGCGGACGCGGTGCTCTACCTGGCGGTCAACGGGCCGGCGTTCCCGGTCGCGCTGTTCACCGCGGCCCGGGCCGGGGTGCCGCTGGTGCCGGTGAACTACCGCCTGGGTGCCGCGCAGCTCGACCTCCTGATCGCGCAGCACCCGAAGGCGCTGGTGATCGCCGACGCCGCGCAGGCGGCCGCGGCCGAACGGGCCGGGCTGGCATTCCGCACCCCGGCCGAGTTCCTGCGGGACGCCGCCGCGGCCGTCCCGGCGGAGGAGGGGTTCGTCGACCCGGACTCGGCCGCCGTCACCATCTACACCTCGGGCACCACGTCGGCGCCCAAGGGAGTGGTGCTGCGGCACGCCAACCTGGTGTCCTACGTGCTCGGCACGGTCGAGTTCGCGGCCGCCGAGGAGGCCGAGGCGGCGGTGATGAGCGTGCCGCCGTACCACATCGCGGCGGTGTCCAACGCGCTCACGAACCTCTACGCCGGGCGCCGGGTGCTGGTGCTGGAGGCCTTCACCCCGGCCGGCTGGATCGACCTGGTGCGGACCGAGGAGGTCACGAACGCGATGGTCGTGCCCACGATGCTCGCCCGGATCATGGACGAGCCGGGGCTGGACCGGGCGGTGCCGTCGCTGCGGTCGCTGGCCTACGGCGGGGCGGCGATGCCGCGCCGGATCGTCGAGCAGGCCCTGGCCGAGTGGCCGCACGTGGGGTTCGTCAATGCCTACGGGCTCACCGAGACCTCCTCGACGATCACCGTGCTGGGCCCGGACGAGCACCGGGCGGCGCTGTCGTCGTCGGACGAGGCCGTGCGGGCCCGGTTGTCCTCGGCCGGGCAGGCGGTGCCCGGGATCGAGATCGAGGTCCGCGACGAGGACGGCACGCCGCTGCCGGCCGGCGCGGCGGGGCGGATCTGGGTGCGCGGGGAGCAGGTGTCCACCGAGTACGCCGGGCGCGGCTCCTCGCTCGACGGCGCGGGCTGGTTCGACACCCGCGACCAGGGCCGGCTCGACGCCGAGGGCTACCTGTTCGTGGAGGGCCGGGTCGACGACACGATCATCCGCGGGGCGGAGAACATCGCGCCGGCCGAGATCGAGGACGTGCTGCTGGCCCACCCCGACGTCGCCGACGCCGTGGTCGTGGGGGTGCCGGACGAGGAGTGGGGGCAGCGGATCGAGGCCGTGGTCGTCGCCCGCCCGGGCACCGAGCTCGACGCCGCCGCCCTCGACGGGCTGCGCGAGACGGTGCGGGCCACCCTGCGGAGCTCCAAGACCCCCGACCGCATCACCGCCTGGCCCGAGATCCCCCGCACCCCCACCGGCAAGCTGCTCCGCAGGGACGTCGTGGCCGGCCTCGCGCCGGCGGAGCAGGTCCGTTGAGCGTCCGGAGGTCACCGTGAAGATCGACACCGGCCTGCCCCTCGCCGGGCCGGCCGACCCGCGCGAGGCCGCCCGCCACGCCGAGGAGGCGGGGTACGACGCCCTGTGGGCGGCCGAGGTGAAGCACGACCCGTTCGTCGCGCTGACCCTCGCCGCGACCGTCACCGAGCGGGCCGAGCTCGGCACGTCCATCGCGCTCGCGTTCGCCCGCAACCCGATGAGCCTCGCCGCCACCGCGAACGACCTGCAGGTCCTCAGCGGCGGTCGGCTGCTGCTCGGGCTGGGCACGCAGGTCAGGGCGCACATCACGCGGCGGTTCTCGATGCCGTGGTCGCGGCCGGCTGCGCGGATGCGCGAGTTCGTGCTGGCCCTGCGTGCGATCTGGGAGTGCTGGGCGGACGGCACCCGGCTGGACTTCCGCGGCGAGTTCTACACGCACACCCTGATGACGCCGATGTTCGTGCCGGAGCCGCACGGGTTCGGCACGCCGAAGGTGCTGCTCGCCGGCGTCGGCGAGGCGATGACGCGGACCGCGGCCGAGGTGGCCGACGGTTTCCTCTGCCACGGGTTCACCACCGAGCGCTACCTGCGCGAGGTCACCGTGCCCGCGCTCCGGCGGGGCCGCGGGGGCGAGCTCGGCGACTTCCAGCTCGTCGGGCTGCCGATGATCGCCACCGGACGGACCGAGGAGGAGCTGGCGCGGGCGGTGGCGGGCGTGCGCGCGCAGATCGCCTTCTACGGCTCCACGCCCGCCTACGGCGGGGTGCTGGACCTGCACGGCTGGGGTGCGCTGGGCGAGGAACTGCACGCCTTGTCGACGCAGGGGGAGTGGGAACGGATGGGAACCGTGATCGACGACGCCGTGCTGAACGCCGTCGCGGTGGTGGGCGAGCCGGAGATGATCGCCCCCGAGCTGCTCCGTCGCTACGGCGACCTCTTCTCCCGCTGCTCGCTGTACACACCCTGGGACGCCGACGCCGCGCTCGTCACGGGGATCGCCACCGAGCTGCGCCAGGGTGCGGCCGAGGAGGGACAGGCATGAGCGTCGTCCGGACCGAGGACCGCGGGGCGGTCCGCATCGTCACGATCGACCGGCCGGAGGCACGCAACGCCTTCGGCGGCGAGGTGATCTCACAGCTGTACCGCGCGCTCGTCGACGCGGACTCCGACGAGGGCGTGCTCGCCGTGGTCCTGACCGGCGCCGACCCGGCCTTCTGCGCCGGCGTCGACCTGAAGCAGGCCGCGGCCGAGGGCGAGGCGTACTTCCGCCGGCACCGGGACGAGCCGGTGATCGCGCAGACCGGCCGGATGCGGAAGCCGATCATCGGCGCCGTCAACGGGGCGTGCTTCACCGGCGGCCTCGAGCTCGCGCTGGGCTGCGACTTCCTCGTCGCCTCCGAGCGGGCCGTCTTCGCCGACACCCACGCCCGGGTCGGCGTCCGGCCCGGGGGCGGGATGACGGCCCGGCTCCCGAGCGTGGTCGGGATGGCGTGGGCGCGGCGGATGTCCTTCTGCGGCGAGGTGGTCGACGCGGCGCTGGCGCTGCGGATCGGTCTGGTCACCGAGGTCGTGCCGCACGAGCGGCTGCTCGACCGTGCCGTGGAGCTCGCGACCGCGGCCACCGAACCGCCCGCGGACGTGCTGCAGGCGGTCAAGCGGATGTACGTCGAGGGCTCGGGGGCGCCGGTGCAGGCGGCCCTGGAGACCGAGCGGGCCATCGCCGAGGCCGGCTCGACCGACCTGGCCGCGCTGGAGGAGCGCCGGCGGGCGGTGACGGCCCGCAACCGGGCGCAGCTCGCCCGGTGAACCCCCGTCAGTGCTCCAGCACCAGGCAGAACGGGTGCCCGGCCGGGTCGAGGTAGACCCGGAAGTCCGACCCGGGCTGCACCTCGTGCTTGCGCGCGCCGATCGCGAGGACCCGGGTCTCGCCCTCGTCGAGGTCCGGGACGTCGAAGTCGAGGTGGGCCTGCTGCGGGTGGGCGTCGCCCGGCCAGTCCGGTGGCGTGTGCCCGGGCGCGAGCTGGAAGGCGAGCGTGGCCCCGCCGCCGGCGACGAGCTCCACCCAGTCGGTGCCGGGTGCCTCGTCGCCGGCGCGGATCGGCCAGCCGGTGAGCGCGGAGTAGAAGCGGGCGAGGCCCAGCGGGTCCCGGGTGTCGAGGGCGGCCACGGAGAAGGTCGCGATCGCGGTCATGGGCCGACCGTAGGGCGGGGGGAGTGTCCGGCCCAGCGAGTTCCGCCGTCGTGGGGAAGGGTGGCGGCATGCACGACCGGTGGATCGACCACGCCATCTGGTGGCACGCCTACCCGCTCGGCTTCGTCGGCGCCGAACGCGACGCGCTCCCGCCCGGCAGCCCCGTGGCGCACCGCCTCGGCCGGTTCGGACCCTGGCTCGACTACCTCCTCGAGCTGGGGTGCTCCGGGCTGGCCCTCGGGCCCGTCTTCGCCTCGGAGACCCACGGCTACGACACCGTCGACCACTTCCGGATCGATCCCCGCCTCGGCGACGACGCCGACTTCGACGCCCTGGTCGAGGCGGCGCGCTCCCGCGGCGTCCGGCTGCTGCTCGACGGCGTGTTCAACCACGTCGGCCGCTCGTTCGCGCGGTTCCGGGCTGCGGAGCAGGGCGACGCCGACGCACGGCGCTGGTTCCGCTGGGAGGGCGACGGGCCCGCCACGTTCGAGGGGCACGGCCGGCTCGTCTCCCTGGACCACGACGAACCCGCCGTGCAGGAGCACGTCGCCGCCGTCATGCGGCACTGGCTGGGCCGCGGCGCCGACGGCTGGCGGCTCGACGCCGCCTACCAGGTGCCGACCTCGTTCTGGCGGGCCGTGCTGCCGGGCGTGCGCGCGGAGTTCCCCGACGCCTGGATCGCCGGCGAGGTGATCCACGGCGACTACGCCGCGATCGTCGCCGAGTCCGGGATGGACTCGGTCACCCAGTACGAGCTGTGGAAGGCGATCTGGAGCGCGTTCAACGACCGCAACCTCTGGGAGCTCGCCCACGCCCTGGAGCGGCACTCGGCGATGGTGGAGTCGTTCGCGCCGCTGACCTTCATCGGGAACCACGACGTCACGCGGCTTGCGAGCCGGCTGGACCGCACCGACCACATCGGGCACGCGGTGGCGGTGCTGATGACGGTCGGGGGCGTGCCGAGCGTCTACGCGGGCGACGAGCAGGCCTTCACCGGCGTCAAGGAGGAGCGTGAGTTCGGCGACGACGCCGTGCGCCCGCCCTTCCCGGACACCCCCGCCGGGCTCGCCCCGTTCGGCGCCCCGGTGCAGGAGCTGCACCAGCGGCTGATCGGGATGCGGCGCCGGCACCCGTGGCTGGTCCGCGCCCGCACGACCGTCGAGCACCTCACCGACACGACGATGGCCTTCCGCTGTCGCGCTGATCCGGACGGTCCCGGCGGCGAGCTCGTGACCCTCCTGTCCGTCGACGACGAGCCCCGGCGTTTCCCCGACGAGCTCGGGGGGCGGACGCTGGAGGACGTGCACGGCGGCACGCCCGACGAGGCGCTCCTGCTCCCGCCGCACTCGTGGCGCGTGCTCGCCCCCTGAAGAACCCCGAGAGAGCTCGAGGAGGACCGATGACCGCAGTGACCGTGCTCGGGACCGGGATCATGGGCGCCGGGATGGCCGCCAACCTGGCGAAGGCGGGCCTGGACACCACCGTGTGGAACCGCACGCCGGACAAGGCGCGCCCGCTCGCCGAGGCCGGCGCCACGGTTGCCGAGGACCCCGCCGACGCCGTGTCCGGCGCGGACGTGATCGTCACGATGCTGTTCGACGCCGACTCGGTGGCCGAGGTCATGGAGCGGGCGCTCCCGGCGGCGAAGCCGGGCGTGACCTGGGCGCAGACCGCGACCGTGGGGCTCGAGGGCACCGACCGGCTCGCCGCGCTGGCCGGCGAGCACGGCGTCGCGTTCGTCGACGCGCCCGTGCTCGGCACCCGCCAGCCCGCCGAGGCCGGGCAGCTGGTGGTCCTCGCGGGCGGCCCGGCGGAGGTACGCGAGGCCGTCGCCCCGGTGTTCGACGCCATCGGCTCGCGCACGGTCTGGGTCGGCGACCGGCCGGGGGACGGGCACCGGCTCAAGCTCGTCGCCAACTCGTGGGTGCTGTCGATCGTGACCGCGACCGGGCAGGCCGTCGCGCTGGCGCAGGCGCTGGGGATCGACCCGCAGCAGTGGCTCGACTCGATCGCCGGCGGGCCGCTCGACAGCGGGTACGCGCAGCTCAAGGGGAAGGCGATGATCGCCGGCGAGTTCCCGCCAGCCTTCGCGCTCGACGGCGCCGTCAAGGACTCCGGCCTGATCGCCGAGGCGCTCGCCGCGAACGGGGTCTCCGACGGGCTCATGAGCGCCATGCACGACCGCTTCGCCGCGGCCGCGGCCCGCGGGCACGCCGACGAGGACATGGCGGCGGTGCTGCACGGCTTCCGGGAGGAGTGAGCGGGCGCGAACCGCGCGCGGAACCGGCGGGGAACTGCCCATCGTGATCGCGCGTGCACGGACAGTGGAATGTGTCCGGAATCGTGCTGCGAACCATTCGCGAAAGGGGTTACCGGTTCGTTAACATCCGTGCGGCCGTCCGGAACCGGAGGGCGCCCGGCCTAGGCTGGCCGCGCGTCGGAGGACACCGGCGTGGACGGCACGGCACGGAGAAGGCGGTGGTGGGCAACATGATCGGCGGTACACCGGGGCCGGTTCCCCGAGCCTGCGCCCCCGCGTGAGCGCGAACACCGGCGACACCGCCTGGGTGCTGGCGAGCGCCGCCCTGGTCATGCTGATGACGCCGGGGCTCGCATTCTTCTACGCCGGAATGGTGCGGGCGAAGAGCGTCCTGAACATGCTGATGGCCAACGTCGTCTGCCTCGTGGTGGTCGGCCTGGTCTGGGCCGTCGTCGGCTTCGACCTCACCTTCGGCGACGACGGGGTCTCCGGCCTGATCGGCTCGGTCGGCGCGGCCGGGGACCACTGGTCGGTCACGCAGCTCGCCGGGTTCGCCGGCGACGGGGTGCCCTGGCCGGGCGAGCACGCGGTGCCGGTGCTGGCGTTCGCGATGTTCCAGCTGATGTTCGCGGTGATCACGCCTGCGCTGATCTCCGGCGCGGTCGCGGAGCGGACCCGGTTCTGGCCGTGGGTCGTGTTCGTGGCGCTGTGGAGCGTGCTCGTCTACGCGCCGGTCGGCCACTGGGTCTTCGCCTTCGACGGCTTCCTCGCCCCCGACGCGGTCGGCGGGTGGATCGCGAACCGGCTGCAGGCCGTCGACTTCGCGGGCGGCACCGTCGTGCACATGAACGCCGGAGCCGCGGCGCTCGCGCTGGCGATCGTGCTGGGCCGGCGCAAGGGCTGGCCGGACGTCGTCGCCCGGCCGCACAACCTGCCCTTCACCGTGCTCGGCGCGGCGCTGCTGTGGTTCGGCTGGTACGGGTTCAACGCCGGGTCGGCGCTGTCCGCGAACGGTCTCGCCGCCATGGCCTTCGCCAACACCACGATCGCGACCTGCGCGGCCGTGCTGGCCTGGCTGCTCGTCGAGCAGCTGCGGACCGGGCGCCCGACCACGCTCGGCGCGGCCTCCGGGGCCGTCGCCGGGCTCGTCGCGATCACCCCCGCCTGCGGGTTCGTGGACCTCTGGGGTGCGATCGCGATCGGGGTGGTGGCCGGCGTGATCTGCCCGTTGGCCTGCGCGCTCAAGTGGCGGCTGCGGCTCGACGACTCGCTCGACGTCGTCGCGATCCACCTGGTCGGCGGGCTCGTCGGCACCCTGCTCGTCGGCGTGTTCGGCACCACCGCGGTGAACGCCGCGCTGCCGGCCGACGGCCTGGTCCACGGCGGCGGGTTCACCCAGCTCGGCCGGCAGGCGATCGCGGCCGGGGTGGTCGCGGGCTACTCGTTCGTCGTCACGCTCGGCCTCGGTTACCTGATCCGGTGCACCATCGGGTTCCGGGCGTCGGCGGAGGCCGAGGCGGGTGGGCTGGACCTGCACGAGCACGCCGAGACGGGCTACGACGTGACCTCCACGCGCAGCGGCATCGGCCCCGACGGCGGCGCGGACGGTCGCGTTACGCCCGGACCGCTGCCCGTCCCGCGGCACGCGACCGACCCGGGCCGCATTCCGCTCCAGGCCCCGCCGATCCTCCTCGACCCGTACCGGAACCGGGGAGCCGATCCCCGCCACTCCCGCGACCTCGGCCCCGCCTCCCGGGGCGTCCCCGCGCCCCGCCGGGAACAGGGCTGAGCGCGCGTCGAGGGCCCCGAGCACCGGCCAGGATCGCAGAGCGTGACCACTGTCACGTCGGACGACGGTATTCGGTCGGCGCCATTCGGGCGGGACGCGGAAATGACGGCCGCATTCCTGTGCGTCTCGCCGATACTCGCCCTGGTACATCGTGGAAAACGCCGGGAGGGTCGCCCGAATGACTCCCGGGACGTCTGAGCGGACCGTGCGCGAACGGCTGCGCCGAGCGCACGACCTGCCTCACCAGCGGTGATCATGGCACTCCATATCGTCGCGAAACGATTGTTCGGCGGATAGCCGCACACCGTCGACGCGCTCGTCCCCGAAAGGTGTGTGAGGATGCCCTAACAGGGTCCGAGGGGTGGAGCGAGGAGGACGGGGAATGCGGCACGACGCCGAGTCGCGGGTGGACGGCGGGCGACGTTGAGCGACACGTCCTGTGCCGACCGCGCCCGCACGAGCACCGATCACGAGGACCGTGCCGCCCGGATGGTGCACGCCCACGACAGCGCGACCGAGCTGCCGGTGCGCGCGGACGGGGTCGCCGCGCTCGGGACCCGGGTGCACCTGTTGGGCGCCGGCGTCGAGCGTGTGGTCGAGGTGATCGCGCGGCGGCAGCGGATGCGGTCCACCGAGGTCCACGCGCTCGTGGTGATCGCGGCCGCGGAGGCCGGGGGCGTCCCGGCGACGCCCGGCGACCTCGCGCAGACCCTGCGGCTGACCACCGGTGCGATCACCGGGATCGTCGACCGGCTCGTCCGGCCCGGACACGTCCGCCGCGACCCGGACCGCGCCGACCGCCGCCGGATCCGGCTGGGCTGCCGCGAGGCCGGCCGCGCCGTCGCCGCCGAGCTGCTCGACACCCTCGGCCACCGGGCGTCCGGTGTGGTCGGCGCGCTGAATGCTGACGAGCTCGCCGTCGTCGACCGGGTCCTCGGCGAGCTCGCGACCGCCCTCACGGCCTACCTGCTCTCCCCGGAGGCCCGCGGGCGGTCCTGACCGGCTCGTTCGCCCGCAGCTGATCGCCCCACCCCGCTGCGCGTCCTAGGCTCGGCCCACCACTCCCGACCGCCGATCGACGGAGGCCGCATGCCCCGGACCGCGCTGACCATCCCGGCCCCCGACGGCGAGTGCGCCGCCACGCTGCACACCCCGGAGGGGGAGGGGCCCTGGCGGGGCGTGCTGATGTACCCGGACGCGGGCGGGGTGCGGGAGATCTTCCTGGGGATGGCCGACCATCTCGCCGATCTCGGCTACGCGGTGCTGCTCCCGGACGTCTACTACCGCGCGCGCGGGTTCGCGCCCTTCGACGTCGCGACGCTGTTCAGCGACCCGGCCGAGCGGGCGCGGATGGGGGAGCTGGCCCGGCCGCTGACCGCGGAGGCGATCGGCGCCGACGCCGCCGCCTATGTCGACGCCCTGCTCGCCCGGCCCGAGGTCCGCGGCGACGCCGTCGGCACCACGGGGTACTGCATGGGCGGCCGGGCCTCGCTGATCGCGGCGGGCGCGCTGGGCGGCAGGGTCGCGGCGGCGGCGTCGTTCCACGGCGGGCGGCTCGCGGTGCCCGACGACCCGGACAGCCCGCACCACCGCGCCGCCGACGTCCGGGCGACGGTGTACGTCGCCGGGGCCCAGGACGACGCGTCGTTCGGGCCGGACCAGTTCGCGCTGCTCGACGAGGTCCTCACCGCAGCCGACGTGCGGCACACCGTCGAGACCTACCCGGCCGGGCACGGCTTCGCGGTCCCGGACAACCCCACGCACGACGCGGACGCCGAGAAGCGGCACTGGGCCGCCCTCGCCGACCTCTACGCGGCCGCGCTGCCCTGACCGCCGCCCGGTCAGCTCCCCAGATCGGCGGCGGGGAACGGCCGGCGCTCGTCGAACCGCAGGGAAAGCCGGCCGGCGGCCCGCCAGGCGCGCGCCACCAGGTCCGTGTCCTCCTCGGTCACCAAATTGCCCATGACCCGCAACGCGACCCGCATCAGCGGCGTCGAGCGCATGCCGACGGGACCGGCGAGCGGGAGCAGCCGGGGGATCGTGAGCAGCCCGGCGAGTCGACGGGCGATGGAGAAGGCCTGGCCGTAGTGCCCGCGCAGGGTGGCGGGCCAGGCCCGGTCGAGGTCCTTCTCGGTGGCCGTCAGCTCGGCGACGAGCCGGCCGGTCTCCAGGCCGTAGTCGATGCCCTCGCCGTTGAGCGGGTTGACGCAGCCCGCGGCGTCGCCGATCAGCGCCCAGTTCGGCCCGGCGACCCCGGACACCGCCCCGCCCATCGGCAGCAACGCGGAGCGGACCAACCGGACCGGCCCGTCGAGCTGCCAGTCCTCGCGGCGCAGGGTCGCGTAGTGCTCGATCAACGACCTGAGCTGGACGCCCGCGGGGCGCTTGTCGGTCGCGAGCGTGCCGACTCCGATGTTGACCTCGCCGGTGTGCAGCGGGAACACCCAGCCGTACCCGGCGAGCACCTCGTTCTCGGTGCCCCGCAGCTCGAGGTGCGAGGAGATCCAGGGGTCGTCGTGCCGGCCGGAGCGGATGTAGCCGCGGGCCGCCACGCCGTAGGCGGTGTCCTTGTGCCACTCCCGGCCGAGCACCCGGCCGAGCGTGGAGCGGGCGCCGTCGGCGACGACCAGGCGCTCGCAGCGGATCGTGGCGCTCCCGCCTTCGGCCAGCGCGAACGTGACGCCGGAGACCCGCTCGCCGTCGCGTTCCACGCCGACCGCCTTCGCGCCCTGCACCGGCACGGCCCCGGCCTCGAGGGCGACCTCGCGGATCCGGGCGTCGAGCTCGGTCCGGGCCACCGCGCTGCCCTCGGACGGCAGCGACCCGCCCGGCCACTCCAGCAGCAGTTCCTGGCCGAAGCCCGCCGCCCGCAGGCCACGGTTCGCGCCGTGCCCGCGCACCCACTCGCCCAGCCCGAGCCGGTCCAGCTCCGCGATCGCGCGCGGGGTGAGCCCGTCGCCGCAGGTCTTGTCCCGGGGGAAGACCGCGGCATCGGCCAGGACGACGTCGAGACCCTGCCGGGCGGCCCACGCGGCGGCCGCGGACCCCGCAGGCCCGGCCCCGACGACGAGCAGGTCGGTGGACCCGGGGACGGGGCTGGGATCAGGCGCCATGCCACCAGTGTGACAAGCGGAGATCGCCGTGGCCGCCGAGGGCGGTCGTGCTCACAGGCCCGGTTCGCGAGCCCGCGCGCGCGGCGACGCCCGGGCACCCCTTCGGCCCGGGCGTCGCCCCGACTCGCGCGCTCAGACCTCCCGGGCGCGGGCGGCGATCCGCATCGAGGCGGCGGCCGCACTGCCGGTGAGGGTGGCGACGGCGAGACCGATCACCAGGTGCACCGCGGCGAGGGCGAGCGCCGCGCCGAGGGACGCCGTGGTGACGAAGGGCAGGACGACGGCGACCGCGGTGCCCAGCCCGACGATCCAGCCCAGGTACTCCAGCGGCCGCGGGGTCGAGAGCAGCAGGAGGTGGGCGATGCCAGTCGCGGCCAGGGCGGCCGTCGCGGCGAGGGTGCAGAGCAGGACGATCCCGGCCGTGCCGAAGGTGCCGGTGACCAGCGCGTGCGCCGCCGGGACGAACCCCGCGACGACCCGCACGACCAGCGCGCCGACCAGTCCGGCCAGCGCCGCCACCACCGCGGTGGCGAGCCCGCCAGACCACAGCCGGCCCCCGTCGGCCGCCGGGCGGGCCGGGCGCGGGGACGGGATGCGGACGGTGGGGTCGACGGTCTCCGGGGTGACGGCGAATCCGTAGGGGGCGGTCATGGCGAGCCTTCTTCCGGCCTTGCGCGGGTGGTTCCCGCGGCACGGGAGAAGGGTCGCGCCGCGGCGCGGCCGGCACCGTCGGGCGACCGGACGGCCCGCCGGTCGATCCCGGTGTCGGACGATCGGGGGACGGCGGGGTCGGCCGGCCGGTCAGGCCCGGGCGGGCACCGCCGGGGTGGCGGGGAGCAGGGACCGCATGGCCAGCGCCCCCAGCACCGGACCCGGGAGCAGGACGAGGAGCGCGGCCGACCAGCCGCCGGCGGCGGCGACGAGCGGGACCACCTGGATGCTCACCGCGGTGAGCAGGAAGCCCAGCGCGGTCTGCGTGGTCAGCGCGGTGCCGACGTAGCGGCGGTCGGCGACGTCGCTCAGTGCGCCGGTGAACACCCCGGAGTCCGCGACCACCGACGCGCCCCACACCGCGCAGAACACGACCAGCCCGAGCGTTCCGGCCCCGACCATGACCGGCGACAGGAGGCAACAGGTGCCGCTGACGGCCAGCGCGGTGATCGCGACGGGCGCCGGCCCCACCCGGTCGGCCATCCGGCCCGCGACCGCGCAGCCCACGGCCCCCGCGAGACCGGAGGACGCGAACACGACGAGCTCGATCGGCAGCCCGCCCGACCCCGGGGTCGCGGCCGGGGCCGCGGCGAGGTAGGCGGGCAGCCAGGTCCAGAAGGCGTAGAGCTCCCACATGTGCCCGAGGTAGCCGCACACCACGAGCCGCGGCCCGCGCTCGCGGAGCATCGCGTCCCGCTCCGCGCGGTCCGGCTGCCAGCGCGGGACCAGGCCGGAACGGGTGGGTTCGGCGAGCACGCGCTCCAGCTCGTCAGGCGGGAGGG
>NZ_JBEZDN010000116.1:0-26266 GCF_040648315.1 Pseudonocardia sp. NPDC049154 | reverse complement strand
GCGACCGTGCCGGGGGCGGCCACCGCGGGCGGCGCGGCGACCGGCGCGAGCGGGACGCGCACCTGCCGGCCGGCCAGGTCGGCGATGGTGTCCGCGTCGGCCCTCCCGGAGCCGCCGGTGTCGAGGTCGCCCGCGAGGACGGACGCCCCCGCTGTCAGCTCGACGAGGCCCGCGCGCAGGGCGTTGGCCCCGGACTGCAGGTCGGGGAGGGCACCGGAGTAGGCGGCCTGCCCGGCCGCCGCCACCACGCCACCGACGGCGACGACTGCGGCCATGCGGGCCTGCAGCGACGTCACACCCGCGGGCGGGGACGACAGGGACAGCGCCGGGGAGAGCGCCGGGGAGAGCGCCGGGGACAGCGACGGGGAGCCGCTGGGGAGCGGGAGGCTCGTTCGCAGGCCGCCGGGCCCCGCTGCCGCCGCGGGGGCGGGCAGCGGTGGCCCGGCGATCGCGCGACGGCCCTGGGGGGAGCGATGCCGTGCCACGATCTTCCTTCCGGATCGTGACGGGGCCGGACATCCGGTGGGGGGCCGGACCGGGTCGGCTCGGGGATGCCGGCCCGGAGTCCTCTTCGTGACCTCGTCGTGATCCGCGGACGACGCTAGCGGCGCCGGGTACCCGTTGTCCCGGTCCGGCTGCATCCGGCGAGACCACCGGATCGGGTGGCGCGCCGAGCGGCCGGACCGCCGCAAACCCGGCGTGTCGGCGCGACACGCGGGTCGTTCGCGCGCCGTTCACCGCACGGACAGGCCTCGCGCCCCGCTCGTCGTCGCCGAGGGCACCCGGTCGGTCACACAACGTGTTGGTCCTGTGCGCGCGGTCACCGGGGTAACGCGGGCAGCGCGGGGCAAACGGCGTTACGGGACCTGGATCACCTGATCGGGAACGTCTCGACCCCGGCGCGTCAAGACCCGTCGCCGGAGTCCGCGGCGTCCTCGATGCCGAGCTCCACCAGCCGGGCCCGGTACCGGGCCACCCCGGCGAGCTTGACGTCCTCGTAGCCACGGATCAGCTCCGCCGCCCCGGCCGCCGCCACCGCCGTCTCGTAGGTGTCCGCGGTGAGCCCCTCCGCGAGCCGCAGCACCATCGTCCGGTACTCGTCCCGCAGGGCGCGCTCCAGTCTGCGGATCCCGGTGCGACCGAACGGGTCGAGCGGGGTGCCGCGCACGACCTTGCCCTTCGCGAGCGTCCGCAGCACCGGCCGCATCCACGGACCGAACGCGATCTTCCGACGCCGCCCCAGCGCCTTGAGCACCGGCGGGTGCAGCCGGTACCGCAGCCGCGTGCCACCCGGCACCTCGGCGGCGAGCCGGGCCTCGAACGCCGGGTCGGTGAGCAGCCGGGCCACCTCGTACTCGTCCTTGTAGGCGGTGAGCCGGTGCAGCCCGCGCGCCACGGCCTCGGAGAACCGGGTGTCCCCGCCCCGCTCGCGCTCGGCCCGCCACACCGCCCGCACGTCGGCGACGTACGCGCGGGCCGTCCGCTCGGACTGGTAGGCGACCAGCTCGGCGGCCCGGACCTCGACCAGCCGCCGGGTCTCCCCCGCCAGCTCGCCCAGGTCGAGAGCCGGCGTCGATCCCGAGGGCTCGGGGTCCCGCACGGCAACCGACGGCACCGCGGCCGCGAAGGCCGCCGGATCGGCCACCGCCACCCGGCCCCACCGGAATGCCGCGGTGTTGGCCGCGACCGCCACGCCGTTGAGCTCGATGGCCCACTCCACCGCCGCGGCCGTGACGGGCAGCACGCCGGCCTGGTAGGCCGCGCCGACCAGCAGCAGGTTGGCCGGCATCGCGTCGCCGAACAGGGCCTCCGCCGCGGCCTGCGCGTCGAGCGTGACGACCTCGCGGGACCGCCCCGCGATCCGCGCCACCAGCTCGTCGGCGGCCGGCGGGGTCACGCCCGCGTCCCGGACCTGCGCCCCGGTCGGCACCGGACTCGTCGAGACGACGGCCGTGGTCCGATCCTCCGCGGCGACGGCGAGATAGCGCGAGTCCGCCCCGACCAGCGCGTCGAACGCCAGATAGCAGTCCGCCGTGCCGACCCGGTTGGCCGGGCCGCCGTCACCGACCCGCAGGTGCGAGACGACCGGGCCGGCCTTCTGCGACAGTCCGGTCTGGTCGACGCCGTGGACCGCGCGGCCGTCGCGCACCGCGGCCGAGCCGAGGACCTGGTTGACCGTGACGATGCCGGTCCCGCCGATGCCGGCCAGGAAGACGTCGCCGGCCTCCGGCACCGCGACGTCCGGCACCGGCGGCGGCTCCGGACGCTCGCGGCGCGCCGCCCGGCCGCCGGGCGACTCGACGGTGACGAACGACGGGCAGTCCCCGGCGAGGCACGAGTAGTCGGTGTTGCACGAGGTCTGGTCGATGCGCGTCTTGCGGCCGAACTCCGTGTCGACCGGCTGCACCGACAGGCAGTTCGACTTCGCGCCGCAGTCCCCGCAACCCTCGCACACGGCCTCGTTGATCACGACCCGGGTGGGCCGGACCGGGATCGCGCCGCGCTTGCGCAGCCGCCGGGACTCCGCGGCGCACCGCTGGTCGTAGACCAGCACCGTGACGCCCGGGGTGTCCCCCAGGACCCGCTGCGCCTCGTCGAACCGGTCCCGGTGCCAGAGGTCCACGCCCTTCGGCAGCGGCGGCAGGTCCCGGAACCGGTGGGGCTCGTCGGCACACACGATGATCTTCGTAACGCCCTCGGCCAGCAGCTTCGCCGCCAGTGCGGGCACCTCGAGCCCGCCCTCGGCGTCCTGCCCGCCGGTCATGGCGACCGCGCGGTTGTAGAGGAGCTTGTAGGTGATCGTGACCCCCGCTGCCACGCACGCCTGCACGGCCAGCTGCCCGGAGTGCGCGAACGTGCCGTCGCCCATGTTCTGGAACATGTGTCCGGCGGTGGTGAAGGGCGCCTGCCCGATCCACTGCGCGCCCTCGCCGCCCATCTGCGTGATCGACCCGACCTCGCTGACCTCGCGGTGGGTGAGCGCGACCATCGCGTGGCAGCCGATGCCGCCACCGGCCACGGCCCCCTCCGGGACGACGGTCGAGCGGTTGTGCGGGCAGCCGGAGCAGAAGTACGGGGTGCGGGCGACGGGCAGCAGCTCCAGTGGCGGCGGGGCGGATCTCGGCGCGGCGAGCGGCAGGCGGTCGCGCAGCACGCGGCGCAGCGGCCCGGCCAGCACCGCCGCGGTGAGCTCGCCCGCCTGCGGCACCAGCGGGGCACCGGACGCGTCGGCCGCACCGAGCACCGCGGGGGCGTCGGCCGTGCCGTAGAGGGCGTCGCGCACCGCCGTCTCCACGAACGGCGCCTTCTCCTCCACCACCAGCACGGTGTCGAGCCCGGCGGCGAAGGCGCGCAACCGCTCCCGCTCGAGCGGGTGGACCGCGCCGAGCTTCAGCAGCCGCACCCCGGAGTCCACACCCAGGTCCCGCAGCGCCTGCCGGACGTCGCCGAACGCCTTCCCGGCGGCCACGATCCCGATCGTCGCCCCCGGCGCGGGGTCGACCAGGACGTCGACCGGGTTGGCGGCCAGGAACGCCCGGACCATCGCCCAGCGCGGCCCGTACAGCTGCGCCTCGGCCTCCAGCGACGAGGGCGGCACGAGCATCGGGTACTGCCGGTACCGCCAGGGCCGGCCCTCCCACTCGAGCTCCGGGACCGTGATCTCCAGGTCCGAGACCTCGGCCGGGTCGAGCGTGTACACGCCGTCGGCCACGTCGGCGGTGATCTTCAGCCCCACCCACATGCCCGACGCCCGGCTGAGCGCGATGCCGTACCGGCCCAGCCGCACGACGTCGGCCGCGTCCGCCGGGTACAGCACCGGCAGGCCGTAGCCGGCCAGGGTCCGCTCCGAGACGCACGGGATCGTCGAGGACTTGCAGCCCGGGTCGTCGCCGGCCAGCACGAGGACGCCGCCGTGCGGGTGGGCGCCGCAGATGTTGCCGTGCCGGAAGGGGTCGCCGGCCCGGTCCACCCCGGGCGCCTTGCCGTACCAGACGCCCACCGCCCCGTCGACGGTCCGCTCGTGGCCCGGCACCTCGACCTGGCTGCCCCACACCGCCGTCGCGGCCAGCTCCTCGTTGACCCCGGGCACGAACCGCAGCCCGGCGCTCTCGGTGAGCTCCGGCAGCCCGGCGAGGGTCTTGTCCAGCCCGCCGAGCGGACTGCCCTGGTACCCGGAGACGAACGACGCGGTGCGCAGGCCGGCGGCCGCGTCGGCGGCGTGCTGCTCCACCAGCAGCCGCGCGATCGCCTGCACCCCGGTGACGAGGGCGGGGCCGCCGTCCGTCCGGTACCGGGTCCCCAGATCGAACTCGACGGCCACGATGCCCCCTACGAACGCGCCAACAGCGCCGACACCGTCGCCGCCGCCCTCCGGACACTCTGCACCACCGCGACCTTGCGGGTGCCCAGGACCCGCGAGGTCGTCCCGACGACCGAGATCGCCGCGACCGCCACCCGCCGGTCCCCGCGCGTGACGACGACCGGCGCGGCCACCGAGGACATCCCCAGCGTGTGCTCCTCGCGGGAGGCGGCGTAGCCGTCCGCCCGGACCTGGCGGAGCACCTGCCGGTACCGCCCCGGGTCGACGATCGTGAACGGCGTCCTCCGCTCGAAGCCGCGCTGCAGGATCGCGCGCGCCATCGCCGGGTTGACCGCCGCCATCGCCTTGCCGGCGCTCGAGGAGTGCCCGGGCCCGCGCCGGTACATCTCCGTGTGGAACATCGTCCCGACGCCGGCGCCCTCCAGCCGGTCGACGTAGAGGACGTCGGCGCCCACCGGCACCGCGAGCTGCGCGGTCTCCCGCAGCACCTCGCGCAGCTCGCCCAGCACCGGCAGCGACACCTCGCGCAGCATCAGCCGGTCCACCGCGAGCTGCCCGATCTCGAACAGCCGCAGGCCCAGCCGGTAGCGCCCGGAGGGCGTGCGCTCCAGCAGCCCGCCCGAGGCCAGCGCGGCCAGCATCCGGCACGCCGTGCTCTTGGCGACGCCCAGGCGGTGGGCGACCTTGGTGGCGCCGAGCTCGGCCTCGTCGCCGAAGCAGTCCAGCACGGCCATCGCGATCGCCACCGAGCGCAGCGGCGAGTCGGGTTCGGGAGACTCGGGGACGAGCAGCGGGGGTTCGTCACGGAGTGCTCGTCCGGCAGCGTCGGTGGTGTCGGCGGCGAGCGTCATCGCGTCAGGCCTCCCAGTCCGGGAACTCGTCGGCGGGCGGCACGTGCACCTCGGTCACCCGGTTCCGGTAGGAGACGAACGCGGTGCGGCCACCCTCGCGGAGCTTCACCCGGATCTCCTCGGTGTTCAAGGGCTCGCCGGGGTCGTAGCCGTGCGCCCAGGTCGCGAAGGCCCGCATCGGACCCGAGTGGGTGGCGGCCACGATCCGCCGGTGGTCGGGCGACTCCCGCATGAGCCGGTGGAAGCCGCGCCAGAAGCGGCGCACGCACACGGCCGGCGGCTCGAAGTACATCATCGGGATCGTCAGCCACATCTGGATCGGGTCCGCGCCGCCCAGCTGCGTCCGGTAGAAGCGGTCGATCTCGACGAGCCAGCGGGGCCGGTCGCCGACGGCCGTCCGCTCCAGCTTCTCCATCTCGGACTGATACCGGCGGAACGACGACGTGACGTCCCGCAGCCCGTCCGGCGTCCAGACCCCGAAGTTCCGCAGCTCGGGCACGGGTTCGGGGTCCGACAGCTCGACGTCGTGGCCCCACATCCGCAGCCCGTCCTGTGCCCCGCGGTAGATCTGCTCCGCGGTCTGCCGGGCCCGGTTGGTGGCCGCGCAGACCAGCCGGACCTTGTCCCCGGAGTCCCACCGGCGGGCCAGCTCGTGCCCGCGGCGGTGCGCCTGCCAGCCGCCCATCGGCGTCAGGCCGGCGTCGGTGGAGTAACCCTGGGTGATGCCGTGCCGGATGATCGAGATCTCGCAGACGATCTTCTCGTTCGCCCGGCGGGCGACGGGCGCGGCGACCTCCTTGCCGCGGGTCGCCTCGGCCAGCTCGGGGGTGAACGCCGCGCCCTCGTACTCGACCTTCGGTGAGGGTGCGGCGCCGCGCTCGCGGAAGCGGCGGAGGTACAGCGGCTCGGCAGGGGCCTCGGCGGCGCCCGCCTCCACGGGCGCCGCGAACCGGCCGGCGGCCGCCGCCCCGTCGCCGCCGCCACGGCGGCTCTGCCGCTCCCGGTAGCGCGCCAGGTAGTTCGGCGCCTCGTAGCGGTCGATCTTGCGGGGGTCCGTCGGCGCGCTCACGCTGCCTCCTCGCCGGCGCTCGTCGTCACCGTGGCGCCGGATGGTTCGCTCGCGAGCGCGCTCACGAGTGCACCGTGAAGAAGCGCTCGTTGACCTGCCGGTGGTAGTAGAAGATCGCCCGGCCCATCTCCTCCTCGGTCCAGGTGATCGGCTCGAAGTCCGGGTCCACCCAGTACCCGCCGGTGAACAGCTCGTTGCGGTTGCCGACGGGGTCGAAGAAGTACGTCGTGTAGCCGCGGGTCACGCCGTGCCGCGTGGGCGCCACGTCGATCGTGACGCCGTGGTAGGCCAGCGTGTCCGCCGCCTCGCGGATGGCGTTCCAGTCGTCCATCCAGAAGGCGAAGTGGTGCAGCGCCCCGTTCGGTCCGGTGATCACGGCGAGGTCGTGCGGGGTGTGGCTGTGCTCGAGGAACGTGGCCAGCTGGTGCCCGTCGTTCGCCACGATCTGCTCGGTCATCCGGAAGTCGAGCAGCTCGGTGAAGAACCGGGTGAAGCCGTCGACGTCCTCGGCCATCACGAACACGTGGTCCAGCCTCGGCGGCGCGATCCCCACCAGGTCCTGCGGGCGAGGCGGTGGGTTGGTCATCGGCAGCATGTTGCCCACCCGCTCGGTGCCGTGTGTCAGCTCGACGACGTGGCCCGAGGGCGCCTCGAAGCGGATCGCCTCGCCCCAGCCCGGGCCGAGCTCGCGGGCGGCGAACCGCTTCACCGGCACGCTCGCGGCCTGCAGCCGCTCCGTGTAGTGGTCCAGGTCGCCGGCCTCCCGGACCTTGAACGACATGTGGTCGAGGCCGTAGGTCGGGGCCTGGCGGAGGATCACGGAGTGGTGCTCGCGCTCGTCCCAGCACTTGAGGAACACGCGGTCCACGCCGTCCTTCGTGTCCCGCGCGGTCTCGACGAGGCCGAGGACCTCGGTGTAGTAGGCGGTGCACAGCTCCAGGTCCGGGACCCGGACCTCCACGTGCTGCAGTCGCAGGATCCTGTCGGTCACGGTCACCTCACGTGTGCATGCGCAGGAAGCGCTGGCTGACGACGTTCTCGTAGTAGAAGAGGCCCTTCCCGAAGTTGTCCTCGGTCCAGGTGATGATCTCGGTGTCCGGGTCGACCCAGTAGCCGCCGGTGAAGACCTCGTTGCGGATCCCGAGCGGGTCGAAGAAGTAGATGGTGTTGCCGCGGGTCACGCCGTGCCGCGTGGGCCCCTGGTCGATCTGCACGCCGTTGTAGGCCAGCGTGTCCGCGGCCTTGCGGATGTGGTCCCAGTCGTCGAGCCAGTAGGCCCAGTGGTGCAGCGCGCCGTTCGGGCCGTTGACGATCGCGATGTCGTGCGGCGTGTGGGTGCGGCCGGCGAGCCAGACGCCGAGCTGGTGGCCGTTGCCGTCGAGCACCTGCTCGGTCATCCGCAGGCCCAGCACGTCGGTGAAGAACGTGGCGGCCTCGGCGACCTCCTCGGCGTTGACCAGCATGTGGTCCATCCGCGGCGGCGCGATGCCGGGCAGGTCGGGCGGCGGCGTGGGCGCCGGGTTGCGCTTGCCGAGCAGGTTGCCGGTCTTCTCGATGTCCCAGACCAGCTCCATGACCTGGCCGCTGGGCACCTCGAAGCGGATCGACTCCCCCTGCCCGACGGCCTCGCCGCGGCTGACCCGCGTGGTCGGGCAGCCGTAGGCCTCGACCTTCTTCTCGAACTCGTGCAGGTCGTCCTCGGCCTCGACGCGGAACGTGAAGGAGTCCAGCCCGGTGCGCGGGTGGTAGCGCATCCGCAGCGAGTGGTGGTCCTCCTCGTCCCAGCACTTGAAGTACACCGTGCTCGCATCCCGCTGCACGGTCTGCAGGCCCATGACCTCGGTGTAGTACGCGGCGGCGAGGTCCAGGTCGGGCGTGCGGACGTCGACGTGGGCCAGGCGCAGGATCCCCACTGGCGAGCCTCCCTGCTCGGTGCTGACGACGCTGTTGACGGGGTCCAGCGTGGCGCCCTAGCGTTCCGCAGGGAAGAGCAGCCGTTCCGGAAATCAGAACGGGAGGGGCCGATGGCCGACCCGATGCGGATGCGCGAGGCGGTGGCGGAGTACGTCGCGGCGTTGCACGGCGCCTACCTCGCGCAGGCCGACACGTTCCCGCCCGGCGCCCGCGGCCGGATGCCGCTGCTCGCCGGTGGCGGCGCGGTGCACGTCGCGGCCGTGGGCGTGCGGAACCTGCACCTGCTCGCCACCCGCGAGGACCTCGGCCCGCTGCGCGGCCAGGAGGTGGAGCAGCGCGGGTCGCTGCCCGGGCTGGAGTGGACGCTGCGCTTCTACGACCCGGTCGTGGTGCCCGCGCTCGGGCTCGTCGACGAGTCGGTGGCGCCGCAGTACGCCGAGGTCCGCGGCGCGCTGGGGGTGCAGACGACCTGCTACCACGTCGTCGCGCAGCCCGGGTCGGGCCTGACGCCGCACCACGCCCAGCACGTCGGGTCGAGCCTGGCCAGCGGGCACTCCGCCGCGGTGCGGGACTTCGACACGATCCGCAGCCGCGTGCGCGGGCGCGAGGCGCTGGTCGACGAGCTGGTCGGCGCCTCGGCCGCCGGGCTCCCCCGGGCGCAGGCGCTGCTGGCGCGGGCGATCGCGCCCCGGGACGCCGCCGTCGCCGCCCTCGCCGAGTCCCCCGCGCCGGACCCGGACGAGATCCGCAAGGCCCTGCTCGCCAGCGTCGGCGGACGGCGCGACCGGACACCCCGAGGATCGACGGGGTCGCCGGCATGACCGACGCCCCGCTCACCACCGTCACCAACGCCGCCCGGCTGCTCAAGGCCTTCCGCGCGCAGGAGGCCACGCTCGGCGTCTCGGAGCTGGCGCGGCGCCTCGACCTGGGCAAGTCCGCGGTCCACCGGCTGCTCACCACGCTCGCCGCGGAGGGCCTGATCGAGCAGGACCCGCACACCGGCGGCTACCGGCTCGGCGTGGTGATGATCGAGCTCGGCGAGGCGGTGAAGGTGCACCTGGACCTGCACGCCGCCGCCGGGCCCGTGCTCGCCCACCTGCGCGACGAGACCGGCGAGACCTGCCAGGTCGGGGTGCTCGACGGCGTCGACGTCGTCTACGTCGACCGGCTCGAGTCCGCCCACTCGCTGCGACTGTTCACCGAGACCGGGCGCCGCGTGCCCGCGCACGCCACCAGCTCGGGGAAGGTGCTGCTCGCCCATCTGCCCGAGGCCGAGCGGGAGGAGCGCATCGCCGGGCCGTTCCCGCAGCTCACCCCGCACACGCTCGTCACCGCCGACGCGCTGCGTGCCGAGCTGGCGGCGGTGCGGGCGCGGGGCTGGGCCGAGGCGGTGCACGAACGGGAGATCGGCGTCGTGTCGATCGCCGCGCCCGTCCGGGACCGGTACGGCGAGGTCGTCGCGGCCCTGTCGATCGGCGCGCCGACGGCCCGGTTCGGCGCCGCGGCCCGCCGCCGGCACGCCCGCTCACTGGTCGAGGCCGGGGAGGCGATCTCCCGGCGGCTCGGCTGGACCCCGGAGCGGGAGGGGCGGGGCGCATGAGCCCACCCGTGCGGATCGGCGTCGCGCTGCCCACCGACCACACCCGGCTGCCCGGCGAGGCGAACTCCGTCGACGCGCTGGTCGGGCAGGTGCGGGAGCTCGCCGACGCCGGCCTGACCTCGGCCTGGTTCACCCAGCGCTTCGACCACGACGCCGTCACCGTCGCGGCGCTCGCGGCCCGCGAGGTACCGGACATCGAGGTCGGCACGGCCGCCGTGCCGATCTACCCGCGGCACCCGATCGCGCTGGCGATGCAGGCCCGGACCGCGCAGGCCGCGAGCCACGGGCGGTTCACCCTCGGCGTCGCCCTGTCGATCAAGGAGTTCGTCGAGCGCACCTACGGGATCGCGCCGCACCCCAGGATCCGGCACCTGCGCGAGTTCCTCGACGCCCTGGGCTCCCTGCTCGACACCGGTGCCGTGGACGTGGAGGGCGAGACCGTGGTGGCGCGGACCCCGTTCGCCACCACGGTGCCGGGTGCCAGTCCGCGGGTCCCGGTGCTTATGGCGGCGGCCGGCGAGCTCACGCTGCGGGCCGCGGGCGAGCTCGCCGACGGTGCGCTCCCGATCCTCTCGGGTCCGCGGACGCTCGCCGGGTACACCGTGCCCACCCTCGCGAGGTACGCCGCGGCCGCCGGGCGGCCCTCCCCCAGGATCGCCGCGATCGTGTCCGGGGTCGTGACCGCCGACCGGGCGGGCGCCCGGGCGCGCGCCGAGGAGAGCATGGGGTTCTACGGGACCGTCCCGGCCTACCGCGCCGCCCTCGACCGCGAGGGGCTCGGCCACCCCGCCGACCTGGTGGCGATCGGCGACGAGCAGGCGCTCGCGGACCAGGTCGCGGCGTACGTCGAGGCCGGCGTGACCGAGCTCGTCTACACCCAGACCGCGATCGGCTCGCCGGAGGACGAGCGCCGCACCTGGCGCCTGCTGGGCGAGCTCGCGAACCGGTGAGCGGCGCCCACCTGCACGAACGGCGCCCTCGTGCAGATCGTGTGCCGTTCCTGCGGCAGCCGTTCCGACGAGGGGAACGGTGGCCGTGACCGCGACCGTCCGGACGCGGAAGGATGGGCCGCGAACTCGCACGAGGAGGACTTCATGCCCGTGACGGACGCGGCCGCGAAGGCCCGGGCGCTCTACGACGCCCGCCGCACCCGCACGCCGATCCCGCCCTTCACCGACGACGACCCCGCCCTCGGGATGGCCGACGGGTACGCGGTGCAGCGCGAGCTGATCGACCTCCTGCTCGCCGACGGCGACCGGATCGTCGGGTACAAGGTCGGGCTGACCTCCGAGCCGATGCAGAAGATGGTCGGCGTGGACTCCCCCGACCACGGGCCCGTCCTCGCCTCGACCGTCTACCGGGACGGCGACGAGATCCCGCTCAGCCGGTTCATCGCCCCCAAGGTCGAGGCCGAGATCGTGTTCGTGCTCGGCGAGCGGCTCGCCGGGCCCGGCGTCACCGTCACACAGGCACGGGCCGCGCTGGCCGGGGCCGTGGCCGGAATGGAGATCGTCGACTCCCGCATCGCCGACTGGCGGATCAAGCTCGCCGACACCGTGGCCGATCTGGCCTCCAACGGCGCCGTCGCCACGTCGAGCCGGATCGTCCCGGTGGCCGACCTCGACACCCGGCTCGTCGGCATGACCCTGACCCGCAACGGCGAGCTGATCGACACCGGGGCCGGTGCCGCCGCGCTGGGCGACCCCGTCGCCGTCGTCGCCTGGCTGGCGAACGTCCTGGGCGAGAACGGCGTCGCCCTCGAACCCGGGCACCTGATCATGACGGGCGCGCTGCACGCGGCCGTCCCGATGACCCCGGGCGACGTGTTCCGGGCCGAGTTCGACCGGCTCGGGCCGGTGACCGTGAGGGTGGGCGCATGATCAACGTGAGCGAGCTGGCGGCCCGGCTGAGCAAGGCCGTCGCCGACCGCACCGCGATCGGCAAGCTGTCCGACGAGTTCCCCGAGCTGGACATCCCCACCGCCTACCAGGTGCAGCGCGAGCTGCGCAGCGCCGCGGGGCCGCTCGCCGGCTGGAAGCTCGGGGTGACCTCGCGGGCCAAGCAGGTGCAGGTGAACGTCAGCGAGCCGATCTACGGGTTCCTGCCCGCCGCGGGCGCGCTGGACCTCGGCGAACCGCTGGACACCGGCGCGCAGATCCAGCCGCGCTGCGAGCCCGAGATCGTGTTCACCCTCGGCCGCGACCTCGCCGGGCCGCACGTCACGGCGGCGGACGTGGTGGCCGCGTCGTCCGGCGTCGCCGTGGGGATCGAGGTCCTCGACTCCCGCTACACCGACTACGGCTTCACCATGGCCGACGTCGTCGCGGACAACACCTCCGCCGCCCGGTACGTCGTCGGCACGCCGGTCCCGCCCGAGGGCCTCGACCTGCGGCTCGTCGGCGTGGTGCTGGAGAAGAACGGGAAACTCGCCGCCACCGCGTCGGGCGCCGCCTCGCTCGGCCACCCCGCCGCCGCCGTCGCCTGGCTGGTCCGCGCGCTCGCGGCGGACGGCGAGGGCCTGCGCGCGGGCGAGATCGTCCTGTCCGGCGGCCTGACGGCGGCGGTGCCGGTCGGGCCGGGGGACGTCGTCGTCGCGTCGATCGACCGACTCGGAACTCTGGAGCTGGGATGCCGCTGATCCAGGTCACGCTCGCGAAGGGCCGCACCCCCGAGCAGCTGCAGGCGCTCGGCGAGGCGCTCACCGCCGCCGCCGAGGAGGCGATCGGGGCGAAGCGGGAGTCCGTCCGCGTGGTGCTCACCGAGTGCGAGCCGGAGCACTGGTTCGTGGGCGGCGAGACGCTGGCGGACCTGCGGGCGTCCGGCAGGAGATGACCCTCCTGCCGATCACCGGGCCCGGCCGCCTCGTCGCCGACGACGGCCGGGCCTTCGCCGTGGTCGAGCACGAGGGCCGCTGGCACGTCGTCGACGCGGACTGCCCGCACAACCGCGGTCCGCTGGAGCACGGCTGGGTCAGGGACGGTCTGCTGGTCTGCCCGTCGCACTGGTACCGCTTCGACCTACGGACGGGCGAGTGCGACGTGTCGCCGCAGCACCGTCTCGGCGTCTACCCCGTGGTCGAACGGGACGGCGTCCGCTACGCCGACGTCGGCGACCCGCCCGCCGCGCTCTCCTGGTCCGAACGGCTGCGCGCCCACGCCCGCGGCGAGTGACTCACCGCCGGGTGACGGCCGCGAGCACCTCCTCCAGCGCGGCGTCGGCGAGCGCGCGCATCTCGTCGTCCGTGCGGTCCTGGATCGGATGGGGCACGAACACCGACGGCACCTCGCGGTAGCCGAGCGCCCGGGCCTGGGCGTCGGCGGCCACGACGAACTGGGTCGACGCGAGGAAGGCCGCGATCACGCCCCGGCCCTCGAGGGCGGCGAAGTCGTGCACACTGCACGACGTGCACGAGCCTCAATCGGCGAGGGCCTCGATCACGACGTCGCACTCGGTGGTGATCTGGCGCCGCAGGTCCGGGGGCATCGGCTTGGTGAAGGTCGGCTTCGCGTAGCGGCGCACCGTGACGCCGCGCTCGGCGAGGAGCTCGGCGAGCCGGCCGAGGAAGACGTCCCCGCGGGCCTTGGAGATGTCGAGCAGGCCGACCCGCAGCCCGTCGAGCGAGGCCGGGCGCTCCAGCGCCGTGCGGCTGTCCGCCGTGGTCTCGTCCGTCGGGTCCAGGATCACCAGCGAGCCGGTCGATCCGGTCCGGGTCATCGCCACGGGTCCACCTCTCTCGTCACGGGCGCGCTCCCGCCCGGTCCGCCGGCCCAGCCGCCGATCACGGCCGAGAACATGCCGGCACCGCCGCCGGCGTGCACGATCATCAGCCCGCCCGGGCGGAACTTCGCGAGCGGCCGGTCGGAGTCGCCCGCCGGCACGCCCTCGTCGATGCCGCCGGCGCCGCGGGTGATCTCGGCGCGGTCCAGCAGCAGCGCCTCGTCGAGCGCCGCCTCCAGTCGCGCCCGGTCCCAGCCGGCCTCCGCGAACACCCGGGCGTGCTCCGGGCACACGACCAGGGTCGCGTCGAAACCGCGCACCAGCTTCGGGTGGCACACCCCGCGCAGGCCGAGGGCGAGCGAGCGGGCCAGCGACTCCGGCCGCCGGGAGATCTGGTCGACGATCCCGCGGGGCCCCTCCGCCGCGAACACGGTGACCGCCGAGCGGCCGGGCGCGACGCCGCGGCTCTGCGCGAGCGGCTCGAACGGCGAGCCCTCCTCGTCCTCCGCGAAGCAGAACCCGATCTTGCCGGGATGGCCCATCGCGGCCCGGTCCACCTCCTGCGGACGCCCGCCGCCCACGTTGCGGATCACCAGCTGCAGCGCCCGGCCGATCGTCGAGTTGGCGCGGTTGCCCTGGCCGAGCGCGTTGCCGGCCCAGTTCATCCCGATCTCGGCGCGGACCGGGCCGTTGACGACGATCGCCGGTCCGGCGCCCCACGTGGTCGCGAGCAGGCCGTGGGCGTTGAACTCGTCCGTGCACGCGGCCTCGACCGCGGCGAGCACGACGGGCAGGTACTCGGGCCGGCAGCCGGCGAGGACGGCGTTGACCGCCACCTTCTCGACGGTGGCCTCGACCAGGTTGGGCGGGACGACCGCCACCACCTCGTCCGGTCTGCGCGAGGTGCCGTCGAGCATGCGCAGCACCCGGGCCGGGGTGGGCGGCACGACGGGCAGGCCGTCGGAGAAGCCGCGGTCGTAGAGGGCCTCGACCTCGTCCTCCAGCGCGGCGATCTCGAGGCGGCGCGACCGCAGCGACCCGCCGCGGGTGCGGACCAGGATCTCCTCGGCCACGTCCGGGTCCTGGGTGCGCGAGCCGCAGCCGGGCCGGTACTCCGGCAGGTCCGCCCCGATCTCCGCGACGCCGGTGAGCTCGGCCCACTGCTCCCGGCTCCACCCGACGACCCGGCCCTGCTCGACGCCCCCGGCGAACCGGACGAGCGTGGGCACGGTCTCGATGTCGAGGGCGAGGCTCGCGTCGAGGTCCGTGTCGTCGCGCCGGTCAACGACGCCATCGGGGAACGCGGGATCGTCCTGCGAGAACACGGTGACCTGCGGCAACGCCGCCAGCACGGGCTGCACCAGGCGGCAGGTGGGACAGTCCTGCTTGACGACGGCGACGAACCCGTCCGCCGGCAGGTCCACCTCCGCCCGGAGCTCCGTCGACACCGACACGCCCCGCACGCTAGCCGGTTGAACGGTCGTCCGGTAGGGCGCCCCGGAGATCACGCCGGTCGGGTCCGGGCGCCACGGTGCGTGGCGGCGGCGACGATCCCCCGGACCCGGACGGCGGTTGCCCGCGGCAAGGGCGCGATGGCTGGATGGGAGAGTGCGCCGCTTCCCGCCCGGGCTCCGCCGAACGCTGGTCCCGCTCGTCCTGGCCCTGGCCGCGACGCTCACCGGCGTGCAGGCCGCCGCGGCGGCCGAACCGGTCGACTACGTCGCGCTCGGCGACTCCTACGCCGCCGGGGTCGGCGCCACGCCGGACGGCACGAGCGGCGCCTGCGCCCGCAGCACCGCCTCCTACCCGGCCCGCTACGCCGCGGCGACCGGCCCGGCGTCGTTCACCTCGGTGGCGTGCAGCGGCGCGACCACCGCCGGGGTGCTGCGGGACCAGATCTCCGCCGTCACGAAGGACACCGACCTCGTCACGATCACCGTGGGCGGCAACGACACCGGGTTCGCGCCCGTCCTCGCCCGCTGCACCACGTCGCCCGACGACGCGGGCTGCGACCAGGCCGTCCGGGCCGGCGAGCGGGTGGCCCGGTACGTCCTGCCCTCCGCGTTGGCGGTGGTGCTCGGCGCCGTGCACCTGCGCGCCCCCGAGGCCCGCGTCGTGGTCCTCGGCTACCCGCGGCTGTTCGGCGACGGTCCCGGCTGCCCGTTGAACGCGGTCCGCAGTGCACGCCTCGACGCCGGCGCGGACGTGCTGAACGACCGGATCGCCGAGACCGCGCAGCGGTTCGGGGCGACGTTCGTCGACGTCCGGCCCGCGTTCGGCGGGCACGGCCTGTGCAGCGCCGCCCCGTGGATCGTCGCGCCCGGCGGCCCGGGCGCCTACCACCCCACCGCCATCGGGTACGCCCGCGGCTACCTCCCCGTCCTGACCGCGGCCGTCGAGCGGACGTGAGGCCGGTCGGGGCCGGTCAGTGCCGATCAGTGCTCGGGCTCGTGCCCGCGCACCCCGCCCTCGCTCGGCGTGATCTCACCGGTCCACCCGCACCCGGAGCACCAGCAGTAGAACCGCCGCTCGTCGGCCTCCCAGAACTCCGTCGCCAGCCCGAGGGCGGCGGCGCACCGCGGACAGAAGCGCGGCGCGTCGCGGCGGTGGGCCTCGGCGTCGGGGCGGAAGCGGCGGTCCTCCCGCGCCCCGCCCGGCAGCCCCGGCGCCACGGTCACCCGGCCCTCTCCGCGGCGATCGTGTCCGCCGCCGAGATGTGGATCTTCTTGATCGTGTCCAGCACCGGGGAGAAGCGGGTCGACCCCATGTCGCAGAAGTCCAGCGCGAACTGCGCGCCGCCCGCGTGGAACTTGTCCTTCTCGCACGGCAGGTCGATCCGTTCGTGCTTCTCCCGGATGGTGCCGAGCGGGTCCCCGCCGCGCTCCACGACCTCCATCTGCTCGCGGAACATCCGGCGGAGCATGGCCACGCCGACGTCGCTGCGGCCCAGGTGCTCGGTGGTGCGGTCGGTGATCGGGCCCTGCGTCACCCAGGCCATGATGTCCTGGCCCTCGACGTAGTTCGTGACGTGCCGGCCGCGGTCGTCGAACACCGGGAGCTCGTAGTCCGGGATCTGCGGCTGCTCCACGTGCTCGTAGCCCTCGGGCGCGTGCACCGTGTAGAGCATGAACCGGGTGGTCGTGCGGTTGATCGGCACCCGGATCTGCATCTGGTGGATCCCGCCGCCGCCGACGCGCATGTTGTACGGGAAGACGAGCGGGTGGCCGACCTTCCAGTCGTCGTTCTCCTCGGTGGCGCCCTTGAGCACGCGGCGCTTGATGATCCCCCACTCGAAGGCGTCGAACCCGATGCGGACGTGCTCCTTGCCGAACGAGGCGGGCGCGGTGAAGCCCTCGTGCCGCCCGACGAACTCGAAGTACCGCCCGTGCAGGAACTCGACGTGGTGCGGGTCGACCGCGTTCTCCATGATCTGCACGTAGTTGCAGGGCAGGTCGGCCCAGCCGATGTCCCGGAAGCCCTCCATGACGTACGTGTCGAAGCGCGGCAGCTCCGGCACGGGCTGTTCCGACGAGTGGGGTCCGACGTACGCCCAGACCAGCCCACCGAGCTCCTCGACGCGCCCGGCCGTGGCCCGCACCCGCTCCTGGAAGTTCGTGTTCTCCTTCTCCGCGGGCTGCTCGGTGCAGGCGCCGTCGGTGTCGAAGACCCAGCCGTGGTACGGGCAGCGCAGCCCGTTCGCCTCCACCACGCCGTAGGCCATCGACGCCTTCCGGTGCGGGCAGGGCTCGGGGACGATCCCGTACCGGCCCGACGGCGAGCGCCACAGCGCGAAGAACTCCCCCAGCAGCTCCACCCGCTTGACCGGGAACTCCTCCAGCTCGCGCGTGAACGCCACCGGGTACCAGTAGCGGCGGAGGACCTCGCCCATCCGGGTCCCGGGTTCGACCTGGGTCAGCTCGTCGTTCTGCTCGGCGGTGAGCACGGGCGCCTCCTGTGACGACGGTGCAGGGGGTTCGGGATGCGCGAACGGTAGGTAGCGCCGGTCGCACCGGACAAGGAATCCTTCCCGCATGGAGGGAAGGGGCCGGTCGGAGAAGGGGCTGAGCTCGGTGCGCAACGCCGCCCGCCTGCTCAAGGAGTTCTCCCGGCACGACCGCGAGCTGGGCGTCTCCGAGCTGGCCCGGCGCCTGGACCTCTCGACGTCGTCGGTGCACCGGATCCTCGGCACGTTGACCGAGGAGCGGCTGCTCGACCGCGTCCCGACCGGCCGCTACCGGCTCGGACTGGCAGTGTTCGACCTCGGCTCCGCCGTGGGCGCCGCGCTGGACCTGCACGAGGCCGCGCTGCCGGTCATGGCGGCCCTCCGCGCGACGACCGGCGAGACCGTCCAGCTCGCGGTGCTCGACGGGCTGGAGTCGGTCTACATCGACCGGCTGGAGAGCCCGCACACCGTGCGGATCTTCTCCCGGGTCGGCACCCGGCTGCCCGCCACCACGACGAGCACCGGGAAGGTGCTGCTCGCGGCCCTGCCGGAGGCGGAGCTGGCAGCGCGGCTGGCGGGCTGGCGGCCGCACCGGGCCACACCGCGCTCGATCGTCGACCCGGCCGTGCTGCGCGCGCGGCTGCGGGAGGTCGCCGAGCGCGGCTGGGCCGAGAACCGGGAGGAGAGCCGGATCGGGGTCATGTCGGTGGGCGCGCCGGTGCGCGACCGCGCCGACGACGTCATCGCCGCCCTCTCCGTCGCCGCGCCGACCGACCGGGCGGCCCCGGACGTCCTGCGGCGGCTGCGGGCCGCCGTCGTGGAGGCCGCGGCGGTGGTCTCGCACCGCCTCGGGTGACCGGACTCAGACGGTGCGCGGCCGCCCGGCGAGCACCCCCGCCACCAGCTGCGCCACCAGCGCCACCAGCAGCACCGCCAGCGAGACGGTCCAACCGCCGGTCGCCTCGTGCAGCAGCCCGACGAGCATCGGGCCGGTCGAGGCGATGAGGTAGCCGAAGCCCTGGGCCATGGCGGACAGCCCGGCCGCCGTCCCGACGTCGCCCGCTCGGAGCGTGATCACGGTCATCGCCATCGCGAACACCGTCATCCCGGTGCCGAGCAGCAGCGCCCACAGCCACGGCGCCGCGGCCGGAGCGAGCATCAGGCCGAGCGCACCGGCGATCGCGAGGAGGGTCAGCCCGGCGTTCCAGCCGGACTGACTACGCCGCCGGGCGGCGAACGCCGGCACCATCAGGCTGAACGGGACGGCGACGAGGGTGGCGATGCTGAGCATCACCCCCGCCGTCCCCTTGGACAGGCCCGCGCCCAGGTAGATCTGCGGCAGCCAGCCCATCACGACGTAGGCCATGAAGGACTGCAGCCCCATGAACGCCGTGACCGACCAGGCCACCGGGCTGCGCAGCAGCCGTCCCCACGAGGCGGGCCGGTGGCCGCGGGCGACCTCCGCGGCCGGCCGGTGCCGCGCGCCCACGGTCCACACGACCAGCGCCACCAGCGCGAGCCCCGCCCACAGGACGAGCGCGCCGCGCCAGCCGCCCGCCGGGCCCTCCACCGCCGGGGTCAACGCGGAACCGAGCGCGCCGCTGCCCTGCAACGCCGCCGTGTAGAGGCCGGTCATGAGCCCGACGCGGTGGGCGAAGGACTCCTTGACCACCACCGGGACCAGCACGTTGGCCAGCGCGATCCCGGCGCAGGCCACGAACGTCCCGCCCAGCATCACGCCCGCGCCGCCCAGCACCCGCACGACGAGCCCGGCGCCGAGCACCGCCAGCGCCACCCCGATGGCCCGCGCCAGGCCGACCCGCCGGGCCAGCGTCGGCGCGGCCAGTCCGGCGACCGCGAAGCACAGCGTGGGTGCGGTGGTGAGCAGGCTGGTCCAGGCCGCCGAGGCCCCGAGCCCGGTGCGGACGTCGCCGAGCAGCGACGACGCGCTGGTCACCGCCGCACGGAGGTTCACCGCCGCCAGCACCACGCCGACGGCCAGTAGCAGGGTCCCGCGCAGCGGGCCGAAGCGGGCGGGCGTCAGCCGTTCCTCGGCGGCGGCCAACCCCGCGATCTCGAGCGCCTGCCCGTCGGCGAGGAGGTGCTGCTCACCGCGAGCGGGCGCGACCGGACGGGTGGACGCCCTGCCCGATTCCCGTGCGGCGCGTCCCGGATCCCCGACTGCCATGGCGACTACTCTGACAGACATCCCATGTTCGGATGAAAGGATGGCGTCTGTGCCCTTGGCCACCACCCGACGTGCCGGCCTCGTCGACCAGGCCATCGAGCAGATCCGTGCGGCCGTGGCCGCCGGCGAGTGGCCGGTCGGCACGCGGCTGCCGCCGGAGGCCGAGCTGGCCGAGGCGCTGGGGGTCGGGCGCAACACCGTCCGTGAAGCGGTGCGGGCGCTCGCCCACGCCGGGCTGCTCGAGGTCCGGCAGGGCGACGGCACGTTCGTGCGCGCGACGAGCGAGATCTCGGGGGCGATCCGCCGGCTCGCCGGGACCGAGCTGCGCGAGGTGCTGCAGGTGCGCCGGCTGCTGGAGGCCGAGGGCGCCCGGCTCGCCGCCCTGCACCGCACCGCGGCGGAGCTCGCCGAGCTGGACGCGGCGATGGCGGCCTGCGAGGAGGCCGAGCGGGCCGCGGACCTCGCCGCCTTCACCCGCGCCGATCTCGCCTTCCACCAGCTCGTCCTGCGCTGCGCCCACAACGCGGTGCTCGCCGAGCTCTACCGCGGGCTGACCGAGGTGGTGCACGCCAGCGTCGCGACGACGGTGGCCGGCGGCCGCTGCGAGAGCCACACCGGGCTGCTGGCGGCGATCCGGGCGGGCGACGCCGCCGCGGCCGCCACCGAGGCGGCGGACTTCCTCGACTCCCTGCTGCGCGAGGCGGGGCCGGGCGCTACACCGTGAGGACGATCTTCCCGGTCGTGCGGCCCTGCTCGCCGAGCCGGTGGGCGTCGGCGGCCCGCTCCAGCGGGAAGGTCTCGGCCACCCGCACCCGCAGCCTGCCGTCGGCGTGGAGCTCGAGCAGCTCGGAGAGCCCGGAGCCGCCGGCGCGGACGTAGGCGCCGGAGGCCTTCACCCCGTGCTCCTCGGCCGCCTTCACCGCGGCCTCGACGGCGACCGTCGGCAGGCAGATGAGCATGCCGGAGGGCTTGACCAGGCCGAACGAGCGCACCGCCGTCTCGCCGCCGACGAGGTCGTAGACCAGGTCGACGGGCTCGACGACCTCCTCGAACCGCTCCGACCGGTAGTCGACGACCTGGTCGCAGCCCAGCTCGCGCAGCAGGTCGTGCTTCGCGGCCGAGGCCGTGCCGATCACGTGCGCCCCCCGCGCCTTCGCGATCTGCACGGCCAGGTGCCCGACGCCGCCGGCCGCGGCGTGGATCAGCACGCGCTGCCCCGCCTCGAGGTGCCCGACGTCGACGAGGCTCTGCCACGCCGTCATCCCGGCCAGCGGCAACGCGGCCGCCTCGACCACCGACAGGTCCGCCGGGCGCGGCCGGAAGTGCCCGGCGGGCGCGGTCACGAACTCGGCGTAGGCGCCGTCGGGGCTCGGGAAGCGGGCCATCCCCAGGACGGAGTCGCCGACCCCGAACCCGCGCCCGTCGAGCTCGGTGTCGGGTCCCAGCGCGTCGACGACCCCCGCCACGTCCCAGCCCACGACGAACGGCTTGCCGCCGAACGACTTCCAGGCGCCCAGGCCCGACCGCGTCTTCCAGTCGATCGGGTTGACCCCGGCGGCCTCCACCCGGACCCGGATCTCACCGGGTCCGGGCTCGGGCGTCGAGATGTCCTGCAGGGTCAGGGCCTCGGGCCCACCGGGCGTCTCGCAGACGATCGCGCGCATGGTCCGCACCCTACGGCGGCGAAGTCGCTACCTCCCGGGGATCGGCTTGCCACTGAACACGAACTTCTGCGCCAGCGCCACCGGGTCGTAGGCGGCCGGGGCGGTCTCCTGCGCGGTGACCGTCACCGGCCGGGACTGGACGATGGTGATCGGGTCGCCGGCGCGGCGGTGCCGGTCGATCACCCACTCGACGTCGACGGGATAGCCGTAGTGCTCCTCGATCGCCGTGACGGCCTCGGCGATCGCGCCGATCTGCTCCTCGTCGAGCACCTGCCGGTCGGCGAGCTTGGCCGGCATCTCGATCTCCGTGACCCTGCCCTCGGCGAAGTCGAAGGCCGACACGATCGCCTTGTGCGCCACGTCGTACTTCAGCACCCGCCCGTCGGCCTTGCCGATCTCGACGTGGTCGGGGTCGACCAGGCCCTGCACGATCGCCTCGCCCCAGCCCCAGGACGTCTCGACGACGATCCGGTCCGGCTTGCCGGTGACCGGGTGCACCGAGAAGGCGACGCCCGACGCGCGGGCGTGGACGAGCTCGATCACGCCGACCGCGATCGGCATGGCGTGGTGGCTGATGCCCTTGCGCAGCCGGTAGGCGAGCGCGCGGCCGGTGAAGAGCGACCCCCAGCAGGCGCGGACCGCCGTGAGCACGCGGTCCGGGCCGGAGACGCCGAGGTAGGTGTCGAAGATGCCGGCGAAGCTCGCGTCCGCGGCGTCCTCCCCCGTGGCCGACGACCGCACGGCCGTCGGCACGTTGACGTCGACCGCCCGCAGGCACAGGTCCTCGTAGGCCTCGGTGATCTCCGCCTCGAGGGCCGGGGACATCGGCGTCTCCTCGACCAGCGCCCGGATCCGGGCCGACGCCGCCGCCACCTCCGCCTCCGACGGCGTCGGCCCGAGACCCTCCAGCGCGGCCTCGATCCGGGCGTCGAGCCCGGACTCCGTGCAGTGCCGCAGGTAGGCGCCGACGGTGACCGCGAAGCCCTGCGGGACGGTGACCCCGGCCCGGTGCAGCTCCGTGAGCCGGCCGATCTTGGACCCCGCCGCGGCCACGGCGTCGGCGGTGTCGACCTGGTCGATCCACACGATCGACTCGCTGCAGGTCCCCATGACCTCCTCCTGCGGTTCCACCAGGACCCCCGTCATCCGGCGGTCTCCCCGTTCGCGGCCGTGGCGTCCGCGATCTCCGACGCCCGCTTGAGGATGGTGACCCTGCCGTTGGTGCCGTCGACCTCGATCTGGTCGCCGTCGGCGATGGCGACGGTCGCGACGCCGACCGCGGTCACGGTGGGCACGCCGTACTCCCGCCCGACGATCGCGGCGTGGCTGAGCATGCCGCCGCCGTCGCAGACCGCGCCGGCGATCTTGCCGAAGGCGGGCGTCCAGCTCGGCGAGGTGGACTCGCACACCAGGATCGAGCCGGGCTCCAGCCGGTGCATGTCGTCGCTGGACTGGAGCACCCGGGCGGGCCCGGTGGCGATGCCCTTCGCGGCGGCGACCCCGGTCAGCGTGGTCTCGGCCGCGGCGTCGGGGTTCTGCATGGCGCGGATCGACGCCGGGTTGAGCCCGAAGATCTCGATCAGCACCGGGTCCTCGACGGTCTCGGGCACGGTGCCGAGCACCTTCGGCATCTGCCCGCGCAGCGCGCCCCAGTGGTCGAAGTACTGCCGCCGGTCGGAGACCAGGCTCCTCAGCTCGCCGTGGTACGCCCGGCCCTCGGCGACCGCGCGCAGCTCCGGCCAGAACAGGTAGAGCAGGTCGTTGCGGTCGTCGGCCCCGACGCGTGCGGCCAGCTCCTGGGTGACCCGACGCAGCGGGATCATGACCTTGAGGTCGATGTAGTAGTTGTGGTCGTCCTGCCACCAGGGGAAGTTCGCCTCCTGGTTGGACCGCAGGCCGGCGTCGAACACCGCCTGCTCCTCCCGGGTCAGCCCGGACCGGGCGGCCTCGATCGCGGCCTCGCGCTCGGCGACGGCGTTGCGCGCGGCGGCCTCGAAGTCGTGGTCGGTCTCCTTGAGGACGAAGCTGCGGATCATGTCCAGCGGGATCGTGTTGTCCTCGATCCAGCTGGGCACGCCGACGTCGCAGGTGGCCTCCTGGCGGTGCCCGTAGACCTGCAGGAAGTCGTCGAAGTCGGTCAGCCACTGCGAGGCGGAGCCGCCGTGCGCGGACAGCGCGGCGCGGATGGCAGTGCCCTCGTTGTCCTCGAACACCTGGCGGAGCCCGGCGCGCTTGGCCTTGACGGCCAGCTCCGCGAGCCCGCGGTCGGTCTCCATGATCTTGGTGTCCTCGCCCTGGAGGAACTTGCCGATGTCCGCGGTGTCGATCCCCATCTCGGCGCAGGCGCCGTAGAAGCCGAGGAAGTTGACCAGCAGCGGGTACATGACGTCGAAGTGGATCTCCATCGACCGCTTGTGGTAGCGGCGGGCCTGGTTCAGCAGGCCGGGGAGCTCGGCGGTGGGCACCTGGGCGAGGTCCAGGCCGTGGAAGTACGCCCACGTGGCCTCGAGCTCGTCGCGCCCCGCGGCCCAGGTCTGCTGGTAGTTCTGCAGGAACCGGGGCAGGGTGGTGCCGAGGCGGTTGGCGCGCGCACCGATCTCGCGCGGGTCGGTCTCGGGGATCGCGGAGCCGTAGAGGTGGGTGCCCGCGAACCGGCTGGTGACGCCGCGGCCGGGCGGGAGCGGGAGTCCCTCGGCGGCGTGCTGGGTGCCCCAGCAGTACCCGTCCTGGCCCCAGGTGAAGGCCGCGAGCGGGGTGAGGCCGCGGGACCAGTGGAAGTCGAGGAACCAGAACTTGTCCTCGTCCTCCTTGGTGAACGGCCCGGTGCCGTCGACGATGAACGGCGACGCCAGGAACTCCGGCCGGAAGCCCGGGTACCACTCGCCGGTGTACTCGTCGAGGGGGACGACGTTGGCCATCTCGGTGACTCCTCGATCAGTTCGGGGTTGGGCTGACCGTGACAGCCGCCACATGCCGCCACAAGCAGGCCGTTCGGGTGTGGCGAACGCGCTGCTCCGTTCCGGGGAAGCGAACGCGGCCCTGTCGCCGCGCTGACCAGCGGCCATACCGTCCGGGCATGCTCAGTGCGGAGAAGAACCGGCGGCTGACCCGGGTCGGGCCGGGCACGCCCATGGGTGAGTTGCTGCGCCGCTACTGGTGGCCGGTCGCGACCCACGACATGGCCGGCCGTGTGCCCGTGAAGCGGCGGCTGCTCGGCGAGGACCTGGTGCTGTACCGGGACGGCACCGGCACCGTGGGGCTGCTGGCCGAGCAGTGCCCGCACCGCCGCGCGGCGCTGTGGCTGGGCTGCACCGAGGACGTCGGGCTGCGGTGCGGGTACCACGGCTGGCGGTTCGACGAGTCCGGGCAGTGCCTGGAGCAGCCCGGCGAGCCCGCGGACTCGACCTTCAAGGACCGCATCCGCGCCACGGCCTACCCGGTGCAGGAGCTGGGCGGGCTGATCTTCGCATACCTCGGGCCGGCCCCGGCGCCCGAGCTGCCGCGCTACGACCTCTTCGTCTGGGAGGACGCCTGGCGCGACATCGGGCACGCCGAGCTCCCCTGCAACTTCGTGCAGATCATGGAGAACTCGGTCGACCCGTACCACGTCGAGTGGCTGCACGGCCGGTACGGCTCGTTCCTGCGCGAGCTCGGCGGCGGCACCGCCCTGCCGGTCGTCACCAAGAAGCACGTCAAGGTCGCCTTCGAGGTCTTCGAGCACGGGATCCTCAAGCGCCGCGTGCTGGAGGGCCACACCGAGGAGGACGAGGACTGGAAGGTCGGGCACCCGCTCGTCTTCCCGCACATGCTGCGCGTGGGCGCGGCGGGGCTGGCGACCTTCCAGATCCGCGTCCCCATCGACGACGAGAACACGTGGCACGTCTGGTACCAGACCTATCGACCCGAGGGCGGGGCGCCGCCGCAGCCGGAGATCCCGGTGTACGAGGTGCCGTTGAAGGACGACCGCGGCGAGTGGCTGCGGGACTACGTCGACGGGCAGGACATCGTCGCCTGGATCACCCAGGGCCGGATCTCGGACCGCTCGAAGGAGCACCTCGGCAAGTCGGACCTGGGTGTGATCCTGCTGCGCAAGCTCTACGCCGAGCAGATGGACCGGGTGGCGCAGGGCCTGGACCCGCTGTGCACCTACCGCGCGCCGCACGACGTGATCGACCTGCCGATGGAGAAGGACAAGTTCGGCTCCGCGGTGGAGTTCCGGCAGCTCTGGACCCGGGAGAGCTCGATCCGCTACTCCCCCATCAAGGACGAGATCTTCGAGCTGTTCGGCGACCCGGTGCCGGCCTGGGCGTCATGAGCTTCTGTCCGGGCTGCGGGGCGTCGCTGGAGGATCCGGCGAGCTTCGTCCAGGAGTTCTGGTCCGGCGCGGACCGCAACTTCCTGGGCTGGTGCGCCGCCTGCGGCCTGCTGTCCACCGTCGTCCTGCCCGCGGCGATCGTCTCCCACGAACCGGAGCACTGAATGAAGGCCCTCCTGCTCGACGTCGGCAGGGCCCGGTCGTGACCGGGCGGGCGGTGGTGGTCGGCGCGTCGGGTGCGCTGGGGTCGGCGATCACGGCGCGACTCGCGGCGGCCGGGGTCGAGGTCCTCGCGATCGCCCGGAAGGCGCCGCCGGACGGGCCGGGCGTCACGGGGCACGCCGCCGACATCGGCACGGACGCGGGCACGGCGGCGATCGCCGCGGCCGTCGGCGGCCGGCCGGTGCGGATGGTCGTGCAGGCCGTGGGGCTGCCGGCGACCGGGCCGCTGGAGACGATCGACCCGGACGCGCTCGGCCGGGTCGTCGCCCTGAAGGTGGGCGGGCTGCTGCGCCTGGTGCGCGCCGTCGACGCGGGTCTGGGCGAGGGCTCGCGGATCGTCGCCCTCGGCGGGCACTTCGGCAGCGAGCCCGCGCCCTACGCCTGCGCCGCGGGCGTCGTCAACGCCGCGCTGGCCAATCTCGTGCGGCAGCTCGCCGTCGCGTACGGCCCCCGCGGCGTCAC
>NZ_JBEZDN010000115.1:0-26406 GCF_040648315.1 Pseudonocardia sp. NPDC049154 | reverse complement strand
ATCATCAACTTCTCGGGGCCCGCCTCAGCGCAGCGACACGACCCGACTCCCGCGGTCGGTCACGCCCTCACCTGCACTCCATTCCCGGAAGAGCCGCGAAACGGCCAGGTCGGTGGTCAGCGCTCAACAACGACGCGCTTGTTCGGGACACAGTGAGTCATGACGTGGCCCTCGACGTCGCGTGGGCCGTTCTTTCCGAGGTTGGCCAGTCGCGCCCGCTCTCCATCGGACAACGTCTGGGTGGGCAGCGGCTCGAGGTGCGCGACGTCGGCGACGTTGATCCCCAGGCCTTCACCGACGCGCAAGCCCAGCTCGTCCTCGGCCATGAGAAGGTGCCAGACCATCCGCTCCTGGATGGCGCGGTCACACTGGCTCAGCGCACCAATCAGGTTGATGACGAGGTCGTCGCGCTCCCACTGCTCGGAGAGAAGGTAGCGCTCCCCGGCTTGGGCATAGTCGTTGGTCCGTGGGATGCGCCGACGAGTCAGCCGACCGACGATCTGCGGACCTTGCTCATCGTGGGCCGGGGACCTGGCCTCGCTCAAGCCGCCGAGGATCGAGGGCTCGTAGTTCACGTGCCGATTCTGACCCTCTCCCAGCTCGACGCTGTAGGCCATCTGACCGTCGCGCTGGTTGGTGGCGACCTCAGTGCCCTTGGCCGAGTTGACCGGCAGCTGCAAGTAGTTGGGGCCCACCCGGTAGCGCTGGGTGTCGCTGTAGCTGAAGGTCCGGCCCACGAGCATTTTGTCGTCGGAGAAATCGAGACCGTCGACGAGCACACCGGTGCCGAACGCGATCTGCTCGTTCTCCGTGAAGATGTTGTCCGGGGCTCGGTCGAGCACCATGCGGCCGACTGGCTGCAGCGGGAACTGCTCCTCCGGCCATACCTTGGTGTCGTCGAGCGGGTCGAAGTCGAGCTCGGAGTGGTCGTGGTCGTCCATCATCTGGACGAGCAGCTCCCACTCCGGGAAGTAACCACGATCGATGGCATCGTACAGATCGCGGGTGTGTGAGCCCAGGTCGTTAGCCTGGACGTTGGCGGCGTCCTGCGCGGTGTAGGACTCAACACCCTGTTTCGGCAGCCAGTGGTATTTGATGAGCTTGGTCTCGCCGGCGGCGTTGACCCACTTGTAGGTGTTCACCCCGAAGCCCTGCTGGGTGCGGTAGCTCGCGGGGATGCCTCGTGGGCTGAACACGAGGGTGACCATGTGCAGCGCTTCGGGAGTCTGGCTGATGAAGTCGAAGACGCGATTGGGGTCCTGACGTTCGAACGTCACCGGGTCCGGCTTCTGGGAGTGGATGAGATCGGGGAACTTGATCGCGTCCCGAATGAAGAAGACACCCAGGTTGTTGCCGACGAGGTCCCAGTTCCCGTCCTCGGTGTAGAACTTCACCGCGAAGCCGCGCGGGTCGCGGGCGACTTCGGAGGAATCGCGCCCGCCGGCCACGGTGGAGAAGCGGACGGCGAGCTCGGTGCGTTTGCCCGGCTCCTGGAACAGCTTCGCCCGGGTGTAGGTGGAGGCGGGCTGGTCACCGACCTTGCCGTAGGCCTCGAAGTAGCCGAAGGCGGTGGTGCCCCGTGCGTGCACCACCCGTTCCGGGATCCGCTCCCGGTCGAAGTGGCTGATCTTCTCGAGGAACTGGTAGTTCTCCAGCGTCGCCGGGCCGCGGGCGCCGATGGTGCGCTGGTTCTGGTTGTCGTGGACGGGGTGGCCCTGACGAGTGGTCAGCACTGCTCGAGCGGTACCGGATTCGGGTTGCCGGGTGGTCCCTGTAGTCATGACGTACCTTTCTCGCGTCAGTAAGGGGGAAGGACGGGTCTTGCGGGATTGCGGGCCAGCTTCACGCTAGTGCGGCACATCGAGAGCATCGGCCCCAGAACGTCACCTCCACCTCGTCGACGACGAAGCCGACCGCAGTGGGTGGGGTTAGGCAGGCTGGGTGCCCCGTGGCGCGCGCGAGGTCGCGGATGTGACCGCATTCGCGGCACACCAGATGGTGATGGTGGTCGCCGACTCTGGTCTCGTATCGCGTCGGGTGCCCAGCGAACTCGACCCGCCGGACCAGCCCGACGCCGTGCAGCGCGGCCAAGCAGGTCGTAGACAGCCTGTGCGGATAGGCTGCCGAGTTCGATGCGCGCCCGCGCCGCAGCAGTCGCCACGGTGAGGTGTCCCTGCCCGGCTCTGGCCCGATCAAGCACCCGCAGAACGGCAAGACGAGGCCTGGTCAGCCGTAGCCCTGCTGCACGCAGTCGGGGGCGGTTCACCTCGACATCGCCGAGCTCACGCCGCTGTTCGCTGCTGGACATGGCTCCTCCGGCCACAAAAGTTTCTATCGTGTTACGACATAATTGCCCGGCGAGCCGATCACGGCATGTTGGAGCGTCCACGCGCGGGCGCGGTCAATCCGGGCTGTCTGCATCCGACGGTAAGCTGGCCGGTTCCGGCGCCTCCCAGCTGGGCAGGGCGAGGACGGTGCTCATTCGCTCCAGCTCGCTACGGTGCAGCGCGCTCAGCTCGGCCAAGATCTGCTCTCCGTCCAAGGTCAGACCGACCCGTACCACGCGGGCGTCGTCGGGGTCGTGGGCCCGCTGCACCAGTTTCTGCCCCTGGGCCCGGTTCACCAGCTCGACGGTGCTGTGGTGGCGAAGCTGGAGGCGTTCAGCCAGCTCGCCCACGGTGGCCCACTCGCGTCCGGGGAAGCCCTTGAGCGCGAGCAGCAACTGGTACTGCTGCGGAGTGATCCCGTGGCGACGTACGGTCTCCTCGCTGAACCGCAGGTAGCGGCGGATTCCGAAGCGGAACCGAGCCAGGGCTTCGAAGTCCTGCTTGGTCAAGGGCATCGGCACTGGCGGGTCTTCCTGCTGCACGGTCACAGTGTGATGAGACCACCTTCCTGTCCAGGGTTGGCCCCTCCTTGCCGTTTCTATCGTACTACGATACAACTCGGCTGGGTGCTTGTGAAGCAGGAGGTGCGTGGTGTTCGACGAACATGATCACCGCACGCTGGACGAGCTCGAGTGGAACCTCTCGATGGGGGACCCAGACTTCGTCGGAAGGTTCGACCGTGGGCAGCAGCGCATGTCGGCACGGTTTCGGCAGCGACGCGGGAACCGGATCGCGTTGCTCACGGCCCTGTCCGTGGGGGTTCTCCTGCTGCTCCTCGGCACTGCGGCCGGAGCCGTGGCGGCGATGCTGACCACCGGGCTGGTGTGGCTGGCCTGGCGCTACCCGAACCTCTTCATCGGGTCATCCCCCTCATGACGGCTTCCTCATCCGGCTGGGCCGGCGCGATCCGCCGGACAGCACGTCCCTGGGCAGCATCGAATCTCCCGACCGGAGGCATCTGATGATCGTTCTATGGATCTTGATCGCAGTGGGGGCACTGTGCGTTCTGGGCGCCGCGACGAGTGTGCGGGTGGTGCAGGAGTTCGAGCGGGGGGTGGTGTTTCGGTTCGGCCGGGTGCGCCCACGAACCTTGGGCCCAGGGATCACCCTCCTCGCCCCGGTCGCGGATCGCCTACACAAGGTCAGCCTGCAGGTGGTGACCCTGCCGATCCCGGCCCAGGACGGGATCACCAGCGACAACGTCACCGTGCGGGTCGACGCCGTCGTCTACTACCGCGTCGTCGACCCCGTGCGCGTGGCGGTGGACGTGCAGGACTACGGCTCGGCGATCCTGCAGGTCGCCCAGGCGTCCCTGCGCTCGATCATCGGCAAGAGCGAGCTCGACGACCTGCTCTCCAACCGGGAGCGGCTCAACCAGGGCCTCGAGCTGATGATCGACAACCCCGCGGTCGGCTGGGGTGTGCACATCGACCGTGTGGAGATCAAGGACGTGGTGCTGCCGGAGTCGATGAAGCGCTCGATGTCGCGGCAGGCCGAGGCCGAGCGCGAGCGCCGGTCCCGGGTGATCACCGCCGAGGGCGAGCTGCAGGCCTCGAAGCAGCTGGCGGAGGCGGCCGAGGTGATGGCCGCCCACCCGGCGGCGCTGCAGCTGCGGCTGCTGCAGACCGTCGTCGAGGTGGCGGCGGAGAAGAACTCCACCCTGGTCCTACCTTTCCCCGTGGAGCTGCTGCGGTTTCTCGAGCGGTCGACCCCGTCCGACGCCTCCGGCGCGGCGGCCACCGACCCGACCGCCGGGCGGAGTTCGGACCTGGCGGCCGGGCTCGAGGCGACGTTGAAGTCCGTCTATCCGGGCCAGGCTCACTCGTTGTTCTCAGCTGAGACCGTGAGTACAGATGATCGGGCTGTGCCATGAAGCGGCGCATCGTGGATGATGTCGTCGTCGGCGTTGACGAGCACCCGTCCTCGCTGGCGGCTCTGGACTGGGCTACCGCCGAAGCAGCGGCCCGGGGTGCCGAGCTGCGGATAGTGCATGCACGGTACTGCCCCGTCCCGCCCGACCCCTACGGCATCGTCGTCCCGGTCGATGAGATCTGCGCGGCTCGCGAGGCCGGCGAGCGGGTGCTGCGGGCGGCGGTTCGTCGCGTCCGCGACATCGCCTCGGATGTCCCGGTGTCCGCGCACCTGGCCACGGGCATCGCTGCCCAGGTCCTGCTCGACTGGAGCCGGGACGCGGCGCTGCTCGTCGTCGGTGTGGCCGGACCCGAGCAGCGCCGACACCGCATCCCCCGCCCGCGTCTGATCAACTGGGCTTCCTGTCCGGTCGCGATCATCCGCGACCGGCAGGCTCCCCAGCGTGCCCGCACCAGCCCACGTGTCGTCCTGGGGGTGGACGGCTCGGGTCGGGCCACCCCCGCGATCCATGCCGCCTTCCAGGCCGCGGCCCAGCGTCAAGTTCCGCTCCTGGTCGTCCACGCCCACAAGCCCCCGGATCCTCCGGCCTATACCGAGGCCTGGTCGATCACCGCTAGCGGGAGCGTCGAACGTGCGTTGCAGGCCGGGCGGGCCGCCTTCCCCGACGTCCCAGTCACCATCGCGATCGACACCGTCAGCCCGGTCGAGGCGTTAAGCACGGGAGCCGCCGGCGCCGCCCTGGTCGTGGTCGGCTCGAACCTCCATCGCGGCATACCGATACTGAACTGCCAGCCGATCTCCCACGCGCTCCTGGAACACATCGCAGCCCCGGTACTCGTGGTACCCCGCAGAGCAGGCCGCCGCCACCCTTCGCAGCGCCCCGATCAGGTAGGCCGCGCGGATGTGGGGCGAGCCGATGTGGAGCGTGCCGACAACGCCACGCGAGAGACACCGCCCACTCATCGGCGCGCCAAGGACCATCACCGGTTCTCCGGAGGGCCGTCGCAGTGACCCGGCTCGACCCACACACTCACCGTCGAGATGCTCACCGTCTAGACAGTCGCCGACGAGGCGGATCGCCGCCAGGCGCAACACCAGGTGCTGCATCGGCAAGATGCATCGGCGGCCATATCGGCGGCCGCCCTCGGTGCGGGTCGCAGTCATGACGGCCACCACCCCAAGACCGGCACCGGCCAGGGGAACCGCCACGCGCCGGCCGGCGAAGGGGTCCCATCTGCTGCGGATGCTGAGGACGACGGACCCGAAAGACGTTGCCCTCCTCTATTTGGTCACCTCCTTCGGTTTTTTCATGGTCGGCGGAGCGATGGCCCTGCTGATCCGCGCCGAATTGGCCTGCCCGGAGCAGCAGTTCCTCTCGAGTGAGCAGTACAACCAGCTGTTCACCATGCACGGCACGATCATGCTGCTGCTCTATGCCACCCCGATCTTCTTCGGGTTCGCGAACTACATCGTGCCGTTACAGATCGGCGCACCGGACGTCGCGTTTCCTCGGCTCAACGCGTTTTCCTACTGGTTGTTCCTGTTCGGTGGCCTCATCGTGATGGCCGGCTTCCTGACTCCCGGCGGCGCAGCGGACTCGGGATGGTTTGCCTACACCCCGCTCTCCGGGGCACTCCACTCCCCCGGAGCGGGACAAGACTTGTGGATCTGCGGGCTGATCGTCGCCGGACTGGGCACGATCCTGGGCGCGGTGAACTTCGTGACCACGATCGTCTGCATGCGCTGTCCCGGGATGGTCATGTTCCGCATGCCGATCTTTACGTGGAACGTGTTCGTCACGTCTCTGCTGGTCCTGATGGCGTTCCCGGTGCTCACCGCCGCCCTGTTCGGGCTGCTGGCGGACCGGCAGCTCGGCGCGCACGTCTTCGACCCGGCGCACGGCGGGGGGATTCTCTGGCAACACCTGTTCTGGTTCTTCGGCCATCCCGAGGTCTACATCGTCGCTCTGCCGTTCTTCGGCATCGTCACCGAGGTCTTCCCGGTCTTCAGTCGCAAACCGTTGTTCGGCTACAAAGGCATGGTCTTCGCGACCCTCGCGATCGCGATGCTGTCGATGTCGGTTTGGGCCCACCACATGTTCGCGACCGGTGCGGTGCTGCTGGCCTTTTTCTCCCTCACGAGCTTCTTGATCGCCGTCCCCACCGGGATCAAGTTCGTGAACTGGATCGGCACCATGTGGAGGGGCAAACTGACCTTCGAGACGCCGATGCTGTTCTCGCTCGGGTTCGCTGCGACGTTCCTCTTCGGTGGGATGACCGGGGTCCTGTTGGCCTCGCCCCCGATGAACTGGCACGTCACCGACACCTACTTCGTCGTCGCGCACTTCCACTACGTACTGTTTGGGACGATCGTGTTCGCGACCTACGCGGGCATCTACTTCTGGTTCCCGAAGATGACCGGCCGGATGCTCGACGAGACCCTCGGCAAGCTGCACTTCTGGCTGACCTTCATCGGCTTCCACACGACTTTCCTGGTTCAGCACTGGCTGGGCAACGAGGGCATGCCGCGCCGCTACGTGGACTACCTGCCCACTGACGGGTTCACCACCCTCAACATGATCAGCTCCATCGGCGCGTTCGTCCTGGGTGCCTCGACCCTGCCGTTCATCTGGAACGTGTTCCACAGCTACCGCCACGGCCGGGTGGTCACCGTCGACGACCCGTGGGGGCACGGGAACTCGCTGGAGTGGGCCACGACCTGCCCGCCCCCGCGGCACAACTTCACCGAGCTGCCCCGGATCCGCTCCGAGCGCCCCGCGTTCGAGCTGCACTATCCCCATGTCGTCGATCGAATGCGTGCGGAGTCGCACGCGCCGGGACGTTTCCGGAAGAGCCGGCCGGCTCCGTCCGAACTCGCGGCGCGCGCCGTTCAGCACGACACCGGAGATGACACCCGTGAGCGATGACGCCGCCACGCCCGCCGAACTGGCCTGGGAGAACGAAGGCGGGCGGCTACGCCGCCCGGCATCCACGGCCTCGCCGACAGCTGGACAGGTCCAGGTGGGACGCATCAACGATCCGCCGACCGAGCACGACGGAGTACGGGTGCTGGTCGACCGGATCTGGCCTCGCGGCATGAGCACGGCCCGCGCGCAGCTCGACGAATGGTGCCGTGACGTCGCCCCGTCGAGCGGCCTGCGCCGCTGGTACGGCCACGACCCGACGAGGTTCGCCGAGTTCCGCCGCCGCTACCGCGCCGAGCTCACCACGGGGGAGCAGATCTGCGCCCTGCGCCACCTGGCCGGAATCGTCGCTCACCGTCCGGTGACGCTGCTGACCGGGAGCAAGGACCTCTCGATAAGCCAGGCGGTTGTGCTGGCCGAGCTGCTCACCGAGGGCGGCGAGATACCCATGATCGGGTACGGCTGGCGCTATTTCCCAGGCGCAGCGAGATGAGCCAAGCACGCGTCGGGCTCTTCGAAGGGCACAAGACTCATGACCGAGACCGGAGCCTTCAACTCCGCGAGGGCGCCCTGCATCAGGCCCAGATGCACCCGGCAGACCAGGTCCCGGTGCGGGTCGGCGAGCTCGAGGAACGGACAATGTCGCAGCCGCACGGCGTCGGGCCCGTCGGCGCGGTCGATTCCGTCGATTCCGTCGGGCCGGGTGTAAACCGGTTCGGGGGCGAAGTCGAGGTCGTCGAGCATCGCGAGGAGCTGAGTCAGGGCCGCCTCCGAGCTCACCTTTCGTGCCGGAGCCGGTCGGGGAGCCAGATACGTTCCCCAGGCTCGTCCCGCTGCTGTCGCCTCTTCGGCCGGATCCTCGCCGGCGAGCGCGAGGTGGCTCAGCAGGATCTCCGCGAGTAGCCGGTAGCGGCGGGCGGTGCCGCGGGACTGTCCAGGACGGGCGCGGTAGGTATGGCGCGGGCGGCCGCGACCGGCGGGAACCCCGGTCGCGCACTCGAGCACGCCCTCGGTGACCAGCGTATCGAGGTGAGATCGCGCTGTGTTCGGGTGGACGCCGGCTGCGCGGGCGACCTCGGCCACGTCGACCGGCCCGATGGCCCGGTGCACGATCTCCAGGATCTGCTCGCGGCGCTCACTCATCGGCCACATCCTCCGCCGGGTGCTTCGGCAGCCCGCTCACCAAGGTGGTGTCGGTCGCGAGGGGCCCCAGCTTCGCCTCACCCCCGGGGCTGCCCAGCGGGTCGGCACGCCCGGGGAGGGCCACGGTGAAGAAGGCAGCGTTGTCCTCGAGATGGGCGGCCCAGGGACGGGGCAGGTCGTCCTCGTAGAAGATCGCCTCGACCGGACACACCGGTTCGCAGGCCCCGCAGTCGACGCACTCGTCGGGCTGAATGTAGAGGGACCGTCCGCCCTCGTAGATGCAGTCGACCGGGCACTCCTCCACGCACGCCCGGTCCTTGACGTCGACGCAGGGCAGCGCGATCACGTAGGTCACAGGTCTCCTCCTCGCAAGGCACGCCTTATTACACACGAAAAGTCCTTGTAAAAATAGTCCGGACTTGGTGGACTGCACCCGTCGATGTGCCACCGCGCCGGCGCCCACACCGACCCGCACCAACCCTTCGGGGAACCGACAGCCAGACCGGCAGGCAGGAGCACGACGTGTCCTCTACAACCGAGATCCACATTCTGGACACCGAAGACGACCCGGCGAGGCGAGCGCATGCACTGCTGCTCGACCGCGACGCGGAGATGCTCGCCGACCTGGCGGCGAAGGTCGAGCTCGCCACCGGATTCGGCTTGTCCTTGGTGCGCCGCGAGGAGGCCCAGGACTCACTGGTCGAGTTCTGCTCGTCCCGACTGCGCCGACACCTGGAGGCAACGGAGCGTGTCCTCTACGCAGTCGCCGCGGGCGCCGAGGAGACCCGCCTGCTCGTGCGGTCCCTGCGCCTGCAGCACGAGATGATTCAGCGTCGCGTCGCCCGCCTTGCGCAAGCGAACACAGCCGACGAGGTGAACGAAGCCGCGCATGCCATCCTGACGCTGCTGCGGGCCTGCGCCGAGATCGAACAGCTTCTCCTGCTGCCAGCACTGACCGAGCTGCCCGGGGTGGAACTCTCGGATCTCGCCGAGGACGTGTTCACTCTCCTGGCCCGCGGGCACCTCGAGGTTCCCGACGTGCTCGACGTGCGGGAGATCCCCCACGGCCGCCGCCACCCCCGCATCTTCGGCATCTACGCTCGCCTCGCACCCGGAGAGTCGTTCGTTCTGGTCAACAACCACGACCCCAAGCCGCTGCACCGGCAGTTCCAGGCCACCTACCCGGACGAATTCGGCTGGACCTACCTGGAAACCGGTCCCGCGCAGTGGCGCGTCCAGATCACCAAAGCGCTCCAGGAGGCCTGAGGGGATGGTGAGGATTCCCGGCGTCGTCCATGACATACAACATGTGCTCGCCGACCACACCGCTCTGCCACCCGGCGTGAGCTGGCGGCTCGCCGAGCCGGGCCGGCAGCTGGACGCCAACGTCGTCAACCTCGCCGCGGGTCACACCATCGAGACACACGCGGAGCCAGACCTCGACGTCCTGGTCGTGATCCTCTCCGGGACGGGCTGCGTCGAGACCAACGGCACCACCCTGACACTGACGGCCGGCGAACTGCTGTGGCTACCCCGCGGATCGACCCGCAAGGTCACCGCCGGCGCTCGCGGCCTGGCCTACCTCACCGTGCACCAACGCCGATCCGGGCTGCAGATCGGGTTCGGTCCACCCTCGTCCGGCTGATCCTTCTCCCTGAGAAGTAGGCAGGCGCCCTGGCTCAACCATTTGTATCGTGTTACGATATTTTAGTTGCGGCGATTCGTCTCGACAGGCTGGCACCCACTTTCGGAGGCGTGTCATGGCTCTGGACCCCCTGGTCAGAAGCTCGCGCGACGACCTTCTGGCAGATGACCGTGGCGGGACGCCTCGTCGGGGCCTGATGACTGTGATGGAGGCGCTGGTCACGGGCTTGCTGCTGTGGGGGCCGTGTCCGCTCTTGGACACCGAGCTCGGCCAGCGTCGCCGCACCGCCTCGCCCCGCCTGGCAACGCCCTGGCCGCCACTGACGCTGCGGCCGATCGAGCAGGCCCCGGTTGGGCACTTCGAGCCCTCCTGCCAGAGGGCGATACCGCCGGGTCGGCGCCGCAACGTCCCCGATGCGCGGGCCGGTGCCGAGCTGCGCAGGGGTGTACGGGCCGGCGAGACCCAGGCCAGACGAATCGCCGGATGTGTCGCAGGCCGAGCCAGGCCCGCGTCGGCCACTCGAGGGAGCAGAGGGACAGCATGACGAAGATTGACGCGCTCAGCACGAGCTCGCGCCGCTATGAGCCCGGCCCGGAGCTCGCCCAGGCCTCGAATGCCTCCGCCGAGCTCTACGAATTGGGCCTCGAGGAGTTCTGGGACCGCGAGGCCGGTCGGCGACTCGACTGGTTCACCCCGTACACCACGGTACTGCGCTGGGAGCGGCCCTACGCGCAGTGGTTCCTAGGTGGGCGCCTCAACGCCACTTACAACTGCGTGGATCGCTGGGTAGAACGCGGCCAGGGCGACCGCGTCGCCTTTCACCTGGTGCCCGACGACGGCCCCAGCTCGGCGGCCTGCACGGACCTGACCTACACCCAACTTCAGCGCAGAGTCGTGCAATTCGCCAACGGGCTGAGAGCTCTGGGCGTCGGCAAAGGCACCCCCGTCGGGATCTACCTGCAGATGATCGCCGAGCTGCCCATCGCCATGCTCGCCTGCGCCCGCCTCGGCGCACCGCATACCGTGATCTTCGGCGGATACAGCGGAAAGGCCATTGCCGAGCGGGTAGCCGATATGGGCTGCACCGTGCTGATCACGCAGGACGAGGCGGTCCGGGCCGGACGGGTGTGGCCGCAGAAGGCCAACGCCGACGCCGGGCTCGCCGAGACGAGCACGCAGGTCGAGCACCTCGTCGTGGTCCGGCGCACCGGCGGAGACGTCGCGATGCACCCTCCGCGCGACCTGTACTGGGACGATCTGATCGCAGGACGGTCCGACGACCCGGCCAGCTGCCCGTGCGAGCCGATGGACTCCGAGGACCTGCTGTTCCTGCTCTACACCAGCGGCACCACCGGCAAGCCCAAAGGCGTCGTCCACACCACGGCCGGCTACCTGCTCGGCGCCGCCACAACCCATCACTACGTCTTCGACCTGAAAGACGACTCGGTGTACTGGTGCGCAGCCGACATCGGCTGGATCACCGGGCACACCTACATCGTCTACGGGCCCCTCGCCAACGGCGCCACCAGCGTGCTCTACGAGGGCACCCCGGCACATCCGGACCGTGACGTCTGGTGGTCGATCATCGAACGCTACGGCGTCGACATCCTCTACACCTCCCCCACCGCCATCCGCACCCACATGAGATGGGGGACGTCCCATGCAGTGACGCACGACCTGTCCTCCCTGCGCGTCCTGGGCAGCGTCGGCGAGCCGATCAACCCCGAGGCCTGGGAGTGGTACCGCACCCACATCGGAGGCGGCGTCTGCCCAGTGGTGGACACCTGGTGGCAGACCGAGACCGGCCACATCCTCATCTCCCCACTGCCCGGGGTGAGCACCCTGAAGCCCGGTTCGGCAAGCAAGCCGTTCCCCGGCGTCGACGCCGCGGTCTACGACGACAACGGCGCGCTCCTCGGGCCCGGCGAAGGCGGCAATCTCGTGCTGCGCCAGCCGTGGCCGGGGATGATGCGCGGCCTGTTCGGCGACGACGAGCGCTACCGGCAGAGCTACTGGTCGAAGTACCCCGACGCCTACTTCGCTGGCGACGGCGCCCGCATCGACGAGGACGGGGACTTCTGGCTACTGGGGCGCATCGACGACGTGACCAACGTGTCGGGGCACCGGATCTCCACGATCGAGGTGGAGAGCGCGCTGGTCGACCACCCCGCGGTCGCGGAGGCCGCAGTCACCGGCCGGCGCGACCCCGACACCGGGCAGGCGATCGTCGCCTTCGTCGCAGTGAAAGACAACGCCACCGGCTCCGATGAACTAGCCGCCGCCCTGCGCGACCACGTGGCCACCCAGATCGGCAAGCTCGCCAGGCCCGCGCAGATCATCTTCAGCTCCGATCTGCCCAAGACCCGCTCCGGGAAGATCATGCGAAGGCTGCTCAAGAACCTCGCCGAGGGCGAACCGCTGGGAGACACCTCCACACTGGTCGACCCGGCGGTGGTGCAGGACATGCAAGGCCAGATCGGCTCCCGCCACCAGGGCATCCCCGCGTCAAGGGAGCTCACCGGCATCGAGGAGGCCCAGCAATGAGCGGCTCGGGACGCAGTGAGGACCTCTACCCGACGGCGACCCCTGAGATCGGGGCCCGCCGCCGCCAACTCACCCCCGCGATCGATCAGGCCTTCCACAACTTCAGCCGCGCGGTCTTCGCCGACGGTGCGCTCCCGCAGAAGACCAAACAGCTCATCGCCGTCGCCGTCGCTCACGTGACCCAGTGCCCGTACTGCATCACCGGGCACACCCGCCTCGCGCACCGCAAGGGCGCCAGTTCCGAAGAGATCATGGAGGCCATCTGGGTCGCGGCCGAGATGCGCGCCGGCGGGGCTTTCGCCCACTCCACTCTCGCCCTGCACACCCTGGGAGAGACCGCGCCCGTTCCCGCCTCCGACAAGCCGGACGAGCCGTAGCCGGAAGCGGGCACCCCATAGGGCAAGGCACGACGACCTGGAACCGCCACATCCTGGCCCGGGTCCTCGGGCACAGCGAGCCAGCACAGCTGATCAGCAGGTCCCTCGTGCATGTCAACGGGGGTGGTCGCGCGCGAGCGCGGGGAACGGGCGGTTTCTCAGCGTCGCGACCGCCCAGCCGGCGCAGCGGATCTGCGTTGATGAGCTCTTCGCTTCTCGGAATGTCCACCCCACGCGCTGTCCCGCAATGCCGTCGCAGCGCGTGCGCGAGCGACCGGGCGCGGCTGAGCCAGGTCAGGGGCGGGCCGACGAGCGTGCGCTCACGGAGCGGGTCAATTCCTGACGAGCTGGGCGAGGGGGACGTTGAGGTCGGCCAGTTCGGTGGCGTCGACCCGCTCACCGGAGCGGATCAGTTCACGGATCGGCTCGGTGACGTCCCAGACGTTGACGTTCATCGCAGCCACCAGGCGCTCGTCCTGCAGCCAGAACGCGATGAACGCCCGGGCGTCCAGATCGCCTCGGATGGCTACCTGGTCGTAGCCGCCGGGATCGGTGTAGCCGGTGTATTCCATGCCCAGGTCGTATTGGTCGGTGAAGAAGTACGGCAGCCGGTCGTAGGAGGCGGTCTCCCCGAGCATGGTCGCGGCGGCGACGACCGGCTGGTGCAGCGCGTTGGCCCAGTGCTCGACGCGCAGCTGCCGACACAGCAGCGGATGGTAGGCGTTGGCGACGTCGCCGGCGGCGAGGATGTCGGGGTCCGAGGTGACCAGGTGCCGGTTCACGAGGATGCCGTTGTCGACATTCAGGCCGCACGAGCGGGCCAGATCGACATTCGGGGTGACTCCCACAGCGACGATCACGAGGTCGGCGTCGAGGACGGTGCCGTCGGTGAGTCGCACCGCACCGACGCGTGCCGGGTCGACGCCGGGCTGCAGAGCCGCGACGGTCACCCCGCAGCGCAGTGTGACGCCGTGCTCGATGTGCAGCTGGGCGAAGACCTTGCCCATCTCCGGACCGAGAACCCGCAGCAAGGGCAGCTCGGCATGCTCGAGCACCGTGACCTCGGCGTCGGCCGTGCGGGCTGCTGCGGCGGTCTCCAGGCCGATCCAGCCGCCACCGATGACCACCACTCTGGCGCCGGGGCGGAGTTCGGCCTTGAGCCGGTCCGAGTCGTCGAGGGTCCGGAGACAACGCACGCCGCCGAGATCGGAGCCCGGCACCGGTAGCCGCCGTGGGGTCGCGCCGGTCGCCAGAAGCAGCTTGTCGTAGCGCAGTCGCTCACCGCCGCGGGTCGTGAGCTCGTGGTCGTGGCGGTCGATCGCGGTCACCACGGTGTCGAGTCGGAGGTCGACCTTGTGTTCGGTGTACCAGGTCGGGGAGTGCACGAAGATCGTGTCGAGCTCGGCGTTGCCCTGCAGGTAGCTCTTGGACAGCGGTGGCCGCTCGTAGGGCCGGTGCGGTTCGGCGCTGAGCAGGACGATGCGTCCGTCGAAGCCGTGGGCGCGCAGCGCTTCTGCGGTCTTGGCGCCGGCCAGGCCTGCGCCGACGATGGCGAACGTGCCGGACTCGCTCATGGGGGGTCATCCTCTCCGCCGCCGCGGTTGGCGGCGGCGAGCTTGTGCTCGAGGGTGTCAGCCAGTGCGGCCCAGGACCCCTCGAAGGTGGTCAGGCCGTCCTGCTCGAGCTTGTGCATCGCCTCGTCGTAGTCGATGCCGAGGTCCGCCAGTGCGGTCATCACCACGGCGGCGTCGTCGTAACCGGGGCGGACCGTGTCGCCGCGCAGGACGCCGTGGGCGGCCACGGCGTGCAGCGTCGCTTCGGGCATCGTGTTCACCACCCCGCTGGTGACCAGTTCGAGGACGTAGCGGGTGTCGGCGTAGGCAGGGTCCTTCACGCCGGTGGACGCCCACAGCGGCCGCTGCGGCCGGGCCCCGGCCTGGGCGAGCACGCGCCAGCGGTCGGAGGTGAAGACCTCCTCGTAGGTCCGGTACGCGAGCCGGGCGTTGGCGATCGCGGCCGCGCCGCGCACCGCCTTGGCCTCCGTGGAGCCGATGGCGTCCAGGCGCCGGTCGATCTCGGTGTCGACGCGGCTAACGAAGAACGAGGCGACCGAGGCGAGCCGGGCCAGGTCGCGACCGGCGGCGCGGGCCCGCTCGATACCGTCGAGGAAGGCGCCCATCACCTCGGTGTAGCGCGCCCGGGAGAAGATCAAGGTCACGTTGATGCTGATGCCCTTGGCTAGGCAGGTGGTGATGGCCGGCAGCCCGGCCGGTGTCGCGGGGATCTTGATGAACAGGTTCTCCCGGTCCACCAGCGACCAAAACCGACGAGCCTCGGCCACCGTCCCCTCGGTGTCGTGGGCCAGGCGCGGGTCGACCTCGATCGACACCCGTCCGTCCACGCCCCCACTGGTGTCGTACGTCGGGCGCAGCAGGTCGCACGCTCCCGACACATCCTGTGCCGTGATCAGGCGCAGCGCCTCCTCGACGGCGACGCCCCGGCCGGCGAGTTCGCGGATCTGCCGGTCGTAGTGGTCGCTGCCATTGATCGCCTTCGCGAAGATGGTGGGGTTGGTGGTGACACCAACCACGTGGCAGTCGCGGATCAGTCGGGCGAGGCTGCCCTCGGCCAGCCGGGCCCGGCTCAGGTCGTCGAGCCAGATCGCCACCCCGGCCCGGGTCAGCTCACCGAGTGGGTCAGCCATGACGGCCACCGGCGGGGGCCGCCGGGGCGGCGGTGGTGAGGGCCAGGAACTCCGCGCGCGAGCGTGGATCCTCGCGCAGCGTCCCGAGCAGCGTCGAGGTGATCGTGCTGGTCCCGGCGGCGCAGACGCCGCGCACCCGCATGCACAGGTGCTCGGCCTCGATGACCACTCCGACCCCGCGTGGCTGGAGGTGGGTCTGCAGCCAGTCCGCGATCTGTTTGGTCAGTCGTTCCTGGACCTGGGGGCGGCGGGCGAACAGCTCGACCACGCGCGCGAGTTTGGACAGCCCGAGGATCCGCTGCCCCGGCAGGTAGCCGACGTGGGCGACCCCCAGGAAGGGCAGCATGTGGTGCTCGCAGATCGAGTGCATCGGGATGGTGCGCGCGAGCACCAGTTCGTCGTAGTGCTCGTCGTTGGTGAAGGTGGTGAGGTCGAAGGGGCGCGGGGTGAGCATCTCAGCGTATGCGCGCGCCATCCGCCGCGGCGTGTCGGCCATCGTGCCGGTGTGCGTGGCCACCCCGAGCGCGGCCAGGAATTCTGCGGCGGTCCGCTCCGCGGCCGTGAGGTCCATCCCGGGCGACGGGGGCACCACCCGTAGCGGGGTGGCCGGTGGGAACGGGACCGAGACCGGAGCCGGAGCCGGGGAGCTCATGATGCCCGTGCCCGGCGGCCGCGGAGGCTGACCGCGGGGGCGAGTCGGGCGAGCGCGAGGGCGGCCACGAGCAGCCCGAAGTCGCGCAGGGCGATGTCGTAGAAACCCCCGATGAGCAGCAGGTTGATGATGATGCCGGCCAGCCAGGCGGCCACGACGTATCCGCCGATGCGGGGCAGCACCGCGACCAGCAGCCCGGCGAGGATCTCCACGGCCCCGACGGCGAGCATCGCCTGGTGCGCGGTCCCGGGGATCAGGGCGTCGATCTGAGGGGCCAGGTACTGCTCCCAGTCGGTGAGCAGCCCGAAGAACTTGTCCAGCCCGAACAGCACCGGCGCCACCGTGAACACCGTGCGCAGCAGCAGAAACGCCTGGTGTGCGGCCGGTCCGGAGCTGGCTGCGGAGGGGGCGGGGACGTCGGCGGGGACGTCGCGGTGGGTGGTCATGGCTTCCCCGTTTCTAAAGGAGACTTCTCTGAACGCTAGACCGTGGATATTGTTAGGTCAATGCTCGTGTCTTTTAGAAGGTGGTGGGCCCGTTGGACGACGACTTCGTCGCGCAGGTCAGCGGGGTCGGCGCGCTCGCCGAGCCGCTCCGGCGCGCGCTGTACCTCTACGTCGTCGCGCAACCGCAGCCGGTGAGCCGAGACCAGGCCGCTGCAGGTACCGAGCTGCCGCGGCACACCGCCAAGTTCCACCTGGACAAGCTGGTGGAGGAGGGGTTGCTCGACACCGAGTTCCGCCGCCTGACCGGCCGGCGTGGCCCGGGCGCAGGCCGCCCGACGAAGCTGTACCGGCGCTCGGACCGCCAGGTTGCGGTCACCCTGCCCCCGCGCCAGTACGACCTGGCCGGGCAGATCCTGGCCGGCGCCGTCGAGGAGGCCGCCCGTGACGGTGTTCCTGTTCTCGAGGCGGTGCAGCGCGCGGCCGCGCACGCCGGGCAGCGGCTCGGTGCCGAACAGCGCCGGCGCGGCGCAGGCACCCAGGCCGCCCCGCTCGAGGACCTCGCGGCCGTGTTCAGCCTGCACGGATACGAACCTCGCGTCGAGGACGGCGTGCTCACGCTCGAGAACTGCCCGTTCCATGCGCTGGCCCGCGAGCACACCGCGCTGGTGTGCGGGATGAATTTGCACCTCATCACGGCGATGCTCGGCGAGCTCGGACACCCCGGCGTGCAGGCCAAGCTCGACCCGGAGCCCGGCCGGTGCTGCGTGACACTGACCGTTCGACCGGAGTAGCTCGTCGCTTCCCGTCATGCTGGTGCTGCGGAGTCGGTCGGCCCGACGTCAAGGCCGTAGACCGCGACGGCCCGGCTGAGGACCGTGCGATCCCGCTCTCCCTGGCTGACCAGGTGCTCGAGTGCGCGCAACACAATCCACGGCGCGTCCACGCGGTGATGGCGGCGCAGGACCGTGCGGGTGTCGGAGCGGCCGAACCCGTCGGTCCCCAGCGACGCCCACGGGCCGGGCACGAAGGGGGCGATCTGGTCGGGTACCGCCCGCATCCAGTCCGACACGGCCACCACCGGCCCCGGCCGGTCCTGCAACCGCCAGGTGACGTACGGGATTCGCTGGGGCCGATCGGGATGCAGGGAGTTCCACCGGTCTGCCGCGAGGGCCTCGCGGCGAAGCTCGGTCCAGGACGTCACCGACCACACGTCGGCACGCACCCTCCAGTGGTCGTGCAGCAGCCGCTGCGCCTGCAGGGCCCAGGGCACGGCGATACCGGAGGCGAGGATCTGCACGCGAGGTCCCTCGCCGTCGGGCGCGGCGGAGTAGCGGTGCATTCCGGCGAGGATGCCGCGCACGTCGACGTCGTCGGGCTCCGGCGGTTGGACGATCGGCTCGTTGTACAGGGTGAGGTAGTAGAAGACGTTCTGGTCCTCCCCCAGGCGGGGCTCGCCGTACATTCGCCGCAGCCCCTCGCGCACGATGTGGCCGAGCTCGAAGGAGTACGCGGCGTCGTAGGCCACACAGGCCGGATTGGTCGAGGCCAGCAGCAGCGATTGTCCGTCCTGGTGTTGGAGGCCTTCCCCGTTCAGGGTCGTGCGACCGGCGGTCGCGCCGAGCAGGAAACCGCGTGCCATCTGATCGGCAGCGGCCCACAGGCCGTCGCCGGTACGCTGGAAGCCGAACATCGAGTAGAAGATGTAGACGGGGATCATCGGTTCGCCGTGTGTGGCGTACGAGGTGCCGGCGGCGGTCCAGGACGCGACCGAACCGGCCTCGGTGATGCCCTCGTGCAGCAGGACACCGGAGGCGTCCTCCTGGTAGCTCAGGAGTTGGTCGCGGTCCACCGACAGGTAACGCTGGCCGTGCGGGTTGTAGATCTTTCTCGACGGGAACAGCGCGTCCAGTCCGAAGGTCCGGGCCTCATCGGGGATGACGGGGACGAACCGTGGGCCGATCTCTGTGTCCTTCATCAGGTCTTTGAGTAACCGGACGAAGGCCATGGTCGTGGCGACCTGCTGGGTGCCCGACCCGTTGCGGGCCACTGCGTAGACCGGGTCCCCGGGCAGGACCAGCGGTGTGCTGGCCACGGTGCGGGCGGGCAGGTACCCACCCAGGGCCCGTCGGCGTTCGTGCAGGTAGACCAGCTCCTCCGACCAGCGGTGCGCCGGGTAGTACGGGGGCAGCGTGTCGTCGAGGGCTTTGTCCGGGATGTCGAGTTCGAGCCGGTCGCGGAAGGCCCGCAGATCCTCGTGGGTCAGCTTCTTCATCTGGTGGGTGGAATTGCGGCCCTCGAAGTGTGAGCCGAGCGTCCAGCCCTTGATGGTCTTGGCCAGGATCACCGTCGGTCGGCCGGTGTGCTCGGTCGCTGCCTTGTACGCAGCGTAGAGCTTGCGGTAGTCGTGTCCGCCACGCTTGAGGTTCCAGATTTGAGTGTCCGACAAGTGCTCGACCATGGCCGCCGTCCGGGGGCCGCGGTTGAAGAAGTGTTCTCGGACGAACGCGCCGTCGTTGGCCTTGTAGGTCTGGTAGTCGCCGTCGACGGTGGTGTTCATCAACTCGACCAGCGCGCCGTCGTCGTCGGCGGCGAGGAGCGGGTCCCATTCCCGCCCCCAGATCACCTTGAGGACGTTCCAGCCCGCGCCGCGGAAGAATTCCTCGAGCTCCTGGATGATCTTGCCGTTTCCCCGGACCGGGCCGTCGAGCCGCTGCAGGTTGCAGTTGACGACGAAGGTGAGGTTGTCCAGCTCTTCGCGGGCGGCCAGGCCGATGGCAGCCAGGGATTCCGGCTCGTCCATCTCGCCGTCGCCGAGGAAGGCCCACACCCGTTGCCGGGTGGTGTCGGTGATGCCCCGGGCGTGCAGGTAGCGGTTGAACCGCGCCTGGTAGATCGCGTTGAGGGCGCCCAGGCCCATCGAGACGGTCGGGAACTCCCAGAAGTCGGGCATCAGGCGGGGGTGAGGGTAGGAGGGCAGTCCGCCTCCCCTCGTGGTGTGGGAAACCTCCTGACGGAACCCGTCGAGCTGGCCCTGCGAGAGCCGGCCCTCCAAGAACGCTCTGGCATAGATGCCTGGTGAGGCGTGGCCTTGGATGTAGATCTGGTCGCCACCGCCTTCCGCGCAGCGGCCGCGGAAGAAGTGGTTGAACCCCACTTCGTAGAGGGACGCAGATGAGGCATAGGTCGAGATGTGGCCGCCGACGCCGAGTCCGGGCCGCTGCGCTCGGTGCACCATGATCGCGGCGTTCCAGCGTATGTAGGCCCGGATCCGCCGCTCGATCCGCTCGTCCCCGGGGAACTGCGGCTCGGACTCCGGTGGGATCGTGTTGACATAGTCGCTGCCGCGCAGACCTGGTACGCCCAGCTGACGTTCTTGCGCGCGCTCCAAGACGTCGAGCACGAGGTGACGAGCTCGGTTGCGTCCGGCGTGCTCGATCACGCCGTCAACTGACTGCCGCCATTCCTCGGTCTCGGTGGGGTCGGGGTCGTGCGGATCGCGATCGCGCTGCTCGTCGATTGCGACTTGGCCGTCAGGCGCAGTGGTCATGGCCGTGTCCTCCCGTTCAGGTTGTGGCGAGCTATACCGGGCAGGCCGGCGCGCCCTGAGTGCTGGAGCAGGTGCCCGACCGGGGCCGATGTCGAACCGGCAGCGGCCGCGCCCCGGCCGGCATCTCGCGGGCGTCCCAGACAGCCTTCATGCTCTCTTCGGGGCAGGCCCCCGTTGCGATGGGCGAGCTTGGTGTGCCCGATGCTCTCCGGCACGGCACCCTCGCTGAGCTCCGGAGCCATTTCCCTGCGGCGCCCGGGGCTCTCGGGTACCGCCGCCGGATGCATTCCCTCGGTCATCACTTCCTCCATCCGGCATACGGGGGATATCTGCTGTGGTGCCGGAGGACCCACGGGGCGGCGCCGTCAGCGTCCGGAACCGGATCTTCGGCCGGTTCGTTGGTGCCCGGTTTGATGACAATGACCGGGCAGGCGGCGTGCGCGGCCACGTAGTGGCTGACCGAGCCGAGCAGGGCTCCGAAGATCGTTCCGTGTCCGCGGGAGCCGACTACCAGTAGGTCGGCACCCTCCGCCGTCTGCATGAGCACCTCGGCGGGGTGCCCCCTGATGAGCGCGGTCGTGACCGTCTCGTTGCCGGCTGCGACGCCGATATCGACGAGGGCCGATACGAGGATCCTTTCAGCCGCGACCAGCGGATGAACCTCGCCGACGGTGGCCGTGTCGGCGAAGGTCGACTTAACCGGGAAGTCCCACGCCGTCACCGCATGTACCACAATGCGGCGCCCGGAGGCTTCCCGGACCGCCCAGCGCAGGGCGGCTAGCGATCCGGAGGAGCCATCGACGCCGACCACGATTCTGCCCCTCTGCAATCGTGGGTCCGCGCCGGACGAGGCGGCCATCAGTTGGTCGTCGATCCGGCGACGAGCAGGTCCGCGAGCACGGCGGCCTCGCTGTTCTCGACCTCTCGGGTAGCGGTGAGCAAGGCCATCGGCCGCTGCTGCGCCAACTCGCGCAGGTGCTGCAGCGCAGCGGCCCGCTCGGGATCGGCGAGCTCGCTCCGGTAGCGGCGTCGGAACTCGGCGAATCGGGTCGGCTCGTCCTCGGCGGGCACGGGCTGAGTGATGATCTGAGTGCAGACCTTTTGTATCGGCGACCGGCAGGATCAGCACCAGTCCGGGGCCGCGGGTCTAGGACGAACCCAACCGAAGCGGAACGCAACGCCCGCTCCCATTGAGTGATGACCCGCACGCTCCGCCCGAGCGACACGAGGGCCAGCGTCAGAACTGCGATCAGTACGTAGATGATGATCGTCAGGTCGTGCCTCCGGCGGTCGTCCCAAACCGGGTGACCCGATGTCGCGATGGGATCTACGGGTCGGGCCGCCATCTCCATGGGGCGTTTCTCAAGGCTCGTCGCGCGGGTCCGTCAATTGTGCTGTCGGGGCGGGATCCGAGCGCCGCCAGGCCTCCCAGATCAGTCCAATCACCGCAGCGAACGCCAGCGCCCCGGCGAGGGACACGGTTGCCAGCATGATTGTGAAGAACAGCGCGCCGGCCACGGTCGCGACTGCGATCGCGAAGGACATCCCGAAGTGGCGATTGCTGTGCAAACGCCGTGCGCGAGCGTCGAACAGCTGCGGGAATTCTGGGTCGTCGGCCATGAACCGACGTTCAAGTTCCTCCAACGTCTTCCGCTCGTGATCACTGAGCACGACGCCTCCTCATAAGGGACCACTCGGTCCGGCGCCGGGAGCGTCAATGGACGACATCCCGTTCCCGACGGCGGCTGGGCTGGACGCGAAAGAATGGCCGCTCCAGCCGGGTCGCGTCCGGCTAACGCCAATACTGCTCCGCCCGCACACCTCGCGGCACCAGGGCGCTCGGCCAACTTCCCCCTGATCAGGTTGCCGACGACTGGCAGCCTCGCGACGGGCACCGGCGATCGGGACGCGGCTCCTCCACCGGGGCTGCCCGACGCAGGGCACCGGTCACCGTGTGGATCCACCCGTTCTACGCCAGCAGGTCCCCACGTTACCCGCGGCCGATGCCCGGTATGGGCCGACACCCACTGTTGGTTTTGCCGGGCCTTGGCAACCTGCACTACGACCACTACGGCCCACGCGCGACCGCATCTTGCCAATATATCGTGATACGATATCACTGCGGGCGGGTGAAGCGAATCGCAGCCGGTCACCGGCCCGTCAGCCCTAGCGGGCGGCCCCGGGACTACGACCCGATGCTGATTGAGAACGGAGAGCGAGGGAAGTCGAGTGGAGATCGTTGTCACCGGCCGGAACGTAGAGGTGCCGGAGCATTTTCGTATCCACGTCGGGGAGAAGATCGGCCGTCTGGAGCGCTACGACCACAGGCTCGTCGGCGTGGAGGTCGAGCTCGTCCACGAGCCGAACCGCCGGCAGAGCAAGAGCAGTCAGCTGGTGAAGATCACGGTCAGAGGATGCCGTCGGATGGTGCGCGCCGAGGCCTGCGCACAGGACTTCTACGGGGCGCTGAACTGCGCCGTCGCCAAGCTGGCGAAACAGCTCCGGCGCTCCCACGACCGCCGCCGGATCACCGCCCGCCGGACGCGGATCACCGCCGGGCGGGACGTACCCGCTGGCGCTGCGTTGTTGGAGCAGTTGCTGGAGGTCGGCAGCAGCGACCTCGTACCGGACGACCGCGAGGACGACCCGACTCCGGCTTCCCGCGACCACGACGACTACCTCGTGCGATCCGACCGCGTCGATGCTCCGGCCAGCACGACGCCCGTGCGTGGCGACCCTCCTCACACGCTGGCAATCGCATTCCGCGGTGCCGCCGTGCTCGCCCGCGGCCGCGGGCAGGGCCCGGTAACGAGACCCGGCTCAGTCAACCAATCCGACCTACACCACGGCCGCAGCCCGTCCGCGATCTTTGACCATGACAGCGCGCGGACGACACCACCCCCAGGGCGCGCCGCAGATCCGGTCTCTGAAGGCGATCAAGCAACCGGCCAGGGCGAGGGCACCGGGCACCGCAGCACCTCACGGACCCGGCGGTGATCGGCGTAGACAACAACAGCGGCGCTCAGTCCCATGACCGACAGTGTCTGTCCCATGGGCGCTTGATCCAGCGAAGCGGTCGTCGTGTCCGACCAAGGTGAGCCGCGCCCAGATACACGAGCCGAACCACCCATGGTGGACGACACGTGGCTGACCGAGGCAGCGCAGGCCGCCGGCCGCGAGGTGCGTGGCGTCCCGGTGGAGCTCCTCGGCGACTACTTGACGATGTTGGCCGAGGCCGCCATCACCGGACGCAAGCCGCACTCGTCTGAGATCGATGCGGTGGGGTTGCTGGGACGGAGGGCCGCCGAACTCGGGGTCTCGGCGGGCAGCGCCGTGCAGCTCTATCTCGCGGCCGCTCGACGGGTATGGGGCGAGCTGCCGATGGTGATCCGCTCCCGGGACAGCGGGGCGGTCCGGGCCGCCGCCGAGGCGGTACTGCACGTGGTCGACGCCGCGGTCGCAAGCCTCGTCGAGGGCTACACCGAAGCCCGCCGACAAACGGTGCGCTGGGAGGAGACGCTGCGTCACGAGTTCATCGAGGACCTGCTGCGCGGGGACGCCGACGTGGGGCGGCTGGTGGAACGGGCTGAACCATTCGGTCTGGACATGGCCCGCCCGCATCAGGTTGCCCTGGCCGCGCCCACCGGGCGGCTCGAGGACGCCGAGTCGGCGGTCAGTTCCCTGGAACATGCAGTTGTGCGCCGCGTCGGCGACCGGGATGTGTTGGTGGCCGCAAAGGACGGCTTGATCGTCGTTGTGGCCCCCGCCGACGCTGACATACCGTCTCCGCCCGGCGCCCGATCGGGGCCGGTGAAGCTGGGCGATTTCATGTTCGCCGAACTCGGCCAGTCGCGCCGCGGCCGGCCGTGGCGGGTCAGTGTGGGCCGGCCCTACCCGGGCTCCTACGGAATCCCCCGCTCGTACGAGGAAGCTCGTGAGGGCCTGACCATGGCGGTGCGGCTGCACCTGGACACCCCCGTGATCTGTGCCGAGCAGCTGCTCATTTACCGCGTGCTCCTACGTGATCAACCCGCCATCACCGACCTGGTCCTGTCCGTGCTGGGCGGGCTGGTCCAGGCGCGCGGTGGAGCCAAACCGTTCCTGGACACCCTCAATGCCTACTTCGCCACCGGCAGCGTCGTCACCGAAACCGCGCGGCGCCTGCACCTGTCCGTCCGCGCGGTCACCTACCGCCTTGACCGAATCAGAACGCTCACCGGCTACGACCCCACAGATCCCGTGCAACGCTTCACCATCCAGACCGCGGCGCTCGGGGCGAAGCTACTTGGCTGGCCAGACCACGACCGGGACGCGCCGCGCTGATCGACACGAGCTGCCCTCAACCCCTCGGGACGACGCACAATGCTGTTCTGGTTCCACCGCGCACGACGGGCGGCCATGAACGCGTCTGAGAAGGCACCGAGACGCTGAGCGGCCGCATCCGGCCCGGCTCGCAGAACGATGCCGCAGCACCTGCCGATCCGCGGGTGCCCCTCGAACAGGTCGTTCCCAGCGAGCGCGCTGATCAAGCGAGCAACCCGCGCGTAACGCTCCACATGCGCTCGATGATCTCTCCGGCAGGTGCCGCCGCGGCCAACGCCGCGCTCTGCCCGGCCCAGTGGTTGACCCGATCCACCCCGACCGCCGCGCCACGCCGCCACTGACCGACCAGCCGCCGCTGCTCCGGGTAGTGCGCGGGCAAGGGCGCCTCGGGCGCCGCCCACGCCGTCACGAACCGGGTCTGTACCGCTCGTCCAAGCCGGCCGGAGTAGGCGCGGGTGGTGACCGTCTGCTCCGGCGCCAACCCGTCCAGGCAGGCCGACCAGCCCTCGTCGATGCCCGCCTCCGGCGAACGCAGCAAGGCGGTGCCCACCTGGACCGCGCTTGCGCCCAGAGCCAGTGCGGCAGCCACGCCACGTCCATCGCCGATCCCGCCCGCGGCAATCACCGGAATCCGCAGCCGATCGACCAGATGCGGCAGCAAGGCGAAAAGCCCAACGTCGATCTGCTCGGCCGCCTGCGGGTCGAAGCTGCCGCGATGCCCGCCGGCCTCCATGCCCTGGGCGACGACCGCGTCGGCACCCGCGTCCTGGGCGGCCAGCGCGTCGGCCAGGGTGGTCGCGCAGGCGAACCACGCGATGCCCCGCTGGTGCATCCGCTCGACGTAGGCCGGGGCGAGAAGGCCCATGATCGACGAGATCACCGTCGGTCGAGCGTCGAGCATGGCCTCGCACTGCTCGGCGAAGACCGGCGCTGGCGGGCCCGGCTCACCCGCCTCGCCGAACCGAGTCAGGAACTGGTCCGCCGCCCGCCGCCGGGACGGGTCGTGAACCGGCGCGTCCGGGATCCAGATGTTGAGCTGGAACGGGCCCGCGCTGCCCGCCCGGAACCGCTCCACCCAGGAGAGGATGCGCGCGGGCGGGTCAAGGACCACCCCGTTCGCGCCCATCCCGCCGGCCTCGGCCACCGCGACGGCCAGCTCGGCCGGGCAGGCGCCGGCCATCGGCGCCTCCAGGATCGGCACCTGCAAGCCAAACCGTGCACAGAACTGCTGAACCCGTTGTTGCACCCTGCTGCCTCTACGCGACTCCGGTAATGGATGTGGCACTGTCCGAGATCACCGACCTCGCGGTGGACGGTCCCGCGGACCGTGGGGGCCGTCTCGGGCTGCGGCCCGGCGACGCACCCGAAGATCGTCCAGCGCCTCAGCAAGGAGGGCCTCGCAGTCGGCCTCGGTGCGTCGCTGCATGAGGTATTCCAGCGGCGTCTTGAACGGCCGGTAGGCCGGCGGCGGGGGCGGAGCGGCAACGTCGCGGCCGGCGGGAAGTCCGCAATGCGGACAGACCCACAACTCCGGTACCTCCGCGCCCGCCGACCAGCTCAGCCGAGTGTGATGGTGGTGGGCGCACCAGTAGGACACGGGACGGGGTAGCTGCGGTACGGCGCTTCTCGGCTGCGCTGCCGCATCGGCAGCAACGGCGCCTGGCTCGACCGGACTGTTCACGGGGACACCGGATCCGCATGGGGCCCTGTTGACGTGCCTGCCAGGCCGAGGCGCTGCTTGAGGTTGGCGAGCTCGTCGCGCATCGAGGTCGGCAGCTTGTGGCCGACCTTGGCGAACCACTCCTCGATGAGCGGGATCTCCTGCTTCCACTCCTCGGGGTCG
>NZ_JBEZDN010000114.1:0-26420 GCF_040648315.1 Pseudonocardia sp. NPDC049154 | reverse complement strand
CGGGCGCGGGCCGGCCACCCGCCGGGCGGGCGGGCATCATGCCGGGGTTCGGCCGCGGGGGCATGTTGCCCGGGTTCGGCCGCGGGCCACCGCGACCGGGCTCACCGGAGCGCTGCGGCGGGCGGGGCCCACCGGCCCCGGGGCCGGGACGCGGGGCGCCGCCCTGCTGACCGCCCTGGCCGCCGCCCTGCTGGCCACCCTGGGCGGGCGGCGGGCCGGGACGCGGCGCGGCCGGGCGCGGCGGGGCGCCGGAGCCGACGCCGAACGGGTTGTTGCCGACGCGCGGCTGGCGCGGGCCGGGCTTCGGGGCGCGCGGGGGCACGGTGCCGGCACCGGAACCGCCCGACGCGGCCGCGGGCTGATGCCGCGGGCCGTCCGGACGCGCGGCGGGCCGCTGGCCCTGACGCTCGCCGCCCTGCTGGGCACCCTGACGCTCGCCGCCCTGACGCTCGCCGCCCTGACGCTCGCCGCCCTGGCGCTCGCCGCCCTGCGGACCGCCCTGGGCGGGCCGCTGCGGCTGGGCGGGGCCGGGACGCGGACCCGGACGGGGGCCCGACTGACCCGGCTGGGCCGGGCGGGCGGGCGCCTCCGGGGACGCCGAGGCGGCCGGAGCCTCCGGGCGCTCCGCGGGGGTCTCCGGGTGGGAGGCCGGCGCGGGGCCGGGACGCGGACCCGGACGCGGGCCGGGACCGGGGGTGGGCGCGCCGGAGCGCGCCGGGCCGGGGGTCGGCGCAGAGCCCTGACCGGAGCCCGGGCCCTGGGCGGGCCCGGACGGCCGGGCGCCGGGGCGCGGGCCGGGGGCCTGCGACTGACCGGGACGGGGACGGCTGCCGCCGCCACCGGGGACCCCACGACGGGGGCCGCCACCGTTGCCGGCCATGGAGTCGCGCAGCTTGCGCGCGACCGGGGCCTCGACGGTGGAGGACGGGGACTTCACGTACTCCCCGAGATCCGCAAGCTTGCTCAGAACCTGCTTGCTGGAAATACCGAGCTCCTTCGCGAGCTCGTGCACGCGGGCCTTGCCTGCCACTGCTCTCCTATGTTTCCGAGAGGCCGGGCGGCAGGTGTCCGCTCGACCTCGAACCTAGAGTCGATGCACGTTCATGGTGCGATCTTCACGACTGGCTCATGACGGGTCGACCTTGTCTTCCGTGACTGACGGAACCGGGACTGTCCCGGCTCCCTCCTGTTGCCCCCCAGCGGGATCCGCCGCCTGAGCGGCGCTGATCCCGTCGAGGTACGACCTGACCGCGGTCACCGGCAGCGGACCCGGGACACGCAGTGCCCGCGGGAACGCCGATCGGCGCTCGGCCCGGTCGAGACACCCCGTGGCGGGATGCACCCAGGCACCCCGGCCGGGGAGGCGTCCGCGCGGATCCGGGACCAAGGCCCCGTCCACCGCGACGACGCGCAACAGACCGGTGGCCTGCTCCCGGGTGCGACACCCGACACAGGTGCGGACGGGTCCCTGCGCCCGGTTGCGGGCCGGGATCGAGTGTAGCGCGTCCTCCCTCAGCCGACCGACTCCGTCCCCGAGGTGCGCGCCACGGGGGACTCGTCCTCCGGGTCCGCGTCGATCTCGGTCCGGCCGGCCCGGGCGCGGGGGTCCGCGTCGCTGCGGATGTCGATCCGCCAGCCGGTCAGACGGGCTGCGAGCCGCGCGTTCTGCCCCTCCTTGCCGATCGCGAGGGACAGCTGGAAGTCCGGCACGACGACCCGCGCGGTACGCGTCCGGGCGTCGATCACCGTGACGGACACCACCTTCGAGGGCGAGAGCGCGTTGCCGACGAACGTCGCCGGGTCCTCCGACCAGTCGATGATGTCGATCTTCTCGTCGTGCAGCTCGCTCATGACGTTGCGCACCCGCTGGCCCATGGGGCCGATGCAGGCGCCCTTCGGGTTGACCCCGGCGACCTTGGACCGCACCGCGATCTTCGACCGGTGCCCCGCCTCGCGGGCGACGGCGACGATCTCCACCGACCCGTCGACCAGCTCGGGGACCTCCAGCGCGAACAGCTTGCGCACGAGGTTGGGATGCGTGCGGCTCAACGTGATCTGCGTGCCGCGCATTCCCCGGCTGACGCCGACGACGTAGCAGCGGATCCGGTCGCCGTGCTCGTAGCCCTCCCCCGGCACCTGCTCGGTCGGGGGCAGCACGCCCTCGGTCTGCCCCAGGGAGACGACGACCACACCGCGGGCGTTCGCGCGGGCGTCGCGCTGGATCACGCCGGAGACGATCTCGCCCTCCTGGGCGGCGTACTCGCCGTACGTGCGCTCGTGCTCGGCGTCCCGCAGCCGCTGCACGATGACCTGGCGCGCGGTCGTGGCGGCGATCCGGCCGAAGCCCTCGGGGGTGTCGTCCCACTCCTGGCCGGGCTCGCCGTCCTCGCCGATCTCGTGCGCCATGACCCGGACCAGCCCGGTCTTGCGGTCGATGTCGATCCGCGCGTGCGGCTGGTGGCCCTCGGTGTGCTTGTACGCCGTGAGCAGGGCGGTCTCGATGGCCTCGATGACCGTGTCGAACGGGATCTCCTTCTCCCGCTCGATGGCCCGCAGCGCCGCGATGTCGACGTTCATGCCTGCTCCTCGTTCCCCGGGTCCGCCCCGCCGGCCCCGTCGAGCGCCTCGACCTCCGCCTTCGGCGGCGCCTTGAACTCCACCTGCACCACGGCCCGGGTCACGTCCGCGTAGCGCAGCTCACGCGGGAGCGGCTTCTTCGCCCCCGCCTCCACCACGGTGACCGACTCCGGCCCCGCGCGCCCGACGCGCACCTCGAGCGTCTCGCCGCCGGCCAGCGTCACCCGGACCAGGCGCAGGTGCGCCCGCCGCCAGTGCAGCGGCCGGGTCAGCGGGCGGTCGATGCCGGGGGAAGTCACCTCGAGCGTGTACGAGCCCGCGATCAGGTGCTCGTGCCGATCCAGCTCCGCGGCCGCCGAGCGGCTCAGCCGGGCGATCGCGTCGAGCCCGACGGCGTTCTCCTCCGCGTCCTCGGGCACGTCGACGACCACCTTGACGGTGTGCTTGCGCCCGGCGGCCCGGACCTCGACGTCCTCGATCTCGAACCCGGCGTCCGCGACGACGGGTTCCAGCACACCGCGCAGCGTGCCGGTGAGCTGATCGGGGGCGGGGCTCGGCATGGATCTCCTTCGACGGCAGGGTCGGACGGCCGTCCAGCCTATCGCGGACGGCCGGAGGGACCGCCGGACCCGTACCCCCGCCGCCGCGGTGGTGGCTGGCAGGATGCCGGGCTGTGCACCCCGGCCCTCCGCTCCCCCCGGCAGCCGCGCGGCTGACCCGCCGGCGGGCGTTGGCACTGGGGCTGGCCGCGGGCGGGCTGGGCCTCGCCGCCCCGGTCCTCTCCGGGTGCGCGGTCGCGTCGTCCGACGACGGGCCGGACCCGTTGATCCCGCTGGTCACCCGGGCCCGGTCGGACGCCGACCTGGTCACCGCGGTGCTCGCCGCCGACCCGTCGCTGACCGGGCAGCTCGACCCGCTCCGCACCGCCCGATCCGACCACGCCACCGCGCTGGAGCAGGAGATCGCCCGGGTCGCCGGCACCACCACGCCCCTCCCCGCCCCCGCGCCGGCGACGTCCCGGGCGGGCGCGGACCTGAACGCCGTGCGTCAGGCGGTGGCCGACGCCGCGCGCGAGGCCGCGGGGCTCGTCAGCAGCGTCCCGACGGCGCGGGCCGGCCTCGTCGGCTCGGTGGCCGCCTGCTGCGCGGCCTACTCCGCGGTGCTGGGGGCGCCGCCGACCTCATGAGCGTCCCGATCGACGACGAGGCGGTCGCCGCCCTGCAGGGCGCCCTGGCCGCCGAACACGCCGCCCTGTGGTCCTACACGCTGATCCTCGCGTTCGTGCCCGCGGACCAGGCCGCGGTCGCGCGCCAGGACATCGCGGCGCACCGCACCCTGCGCAGCCAGATCGAGCAGACGCTCACGGACGTCGGGGCGCGGCCGGTGTCGGCGCAACCGGCGTACACCACCCCGGTCCCGGTCACGGACGTGCTGTCCGCCGGGCGGCTCGCGGTGACCGCGGAGGCCGACGCGCTCGCGGCCTGGCGGTCGGTGCTCGAGCACACCACCAACCAGCAGCTGCGGATCGCCGCGCTCAAGGCGCTGTCGGAGGGCACGGTCCGGGCCTCGCGCTGGCGCGCCGCCACGGGCACCACCCCCACCATCCCCTCCCTCCCCGGCATCGTCCGCTGAGGGTCCCCGCGAGTCGCGAGTTCCAGCACCGCGAGTCGGGAGTTCCAGCACCGCAAGTCGGGAGTTCCAGGGCACCGAGATGCACTTCCCGGGAGCTCCCGGATGTGGGGTTCGGTGACCCGAGAGTGCCGAGTCGCGGGGATCAGGTGAGGGCGGCGAGGGCGTGGTCGACGTCGTCGTCCGTGCTGTAGAGGCCGAAGGAGAGCCGGGCGCCGCCGCCGCGCGCGGTCGCGACGATCCCCGCGTCGGCGAGCCGCCGGGCCGCGTCGGGTACGGACACGTGCACGATCGCCGAGCCCGCCGGCCGGAGCCCGAGGCCGGCGCGGAACCGGTCGGCCAGCCCGACGCAGTGGGTACGGACCGCGGCGAGATCGAGCCCGGCGAGCCAACCGAGGGAGTCCGCGGCGCCGACGTGGCAGTACCAGGCGGGCGAGGTGTCCAGCCCGCGCGCCTCGGCGGCCAGCTTCGGCGGCAGCCCGGTGGTGCTGCCCCACGGATCCTCGGCGGCGTACCAGTTCGCGGCGTGCGGCACGAGCTCGAGGTCCGGGTGCACCGCCATCCAGGCGGCGCCGCGCGGGGCGAAGAGCCACTTGTAGCAGGCGCCCGCGACGGCGTCGGCCCAGCCGAGGTCGAGCGGCATCCAGCCGGCGGCCTGGGTGACGTCGAGCAGCACCCGGGTGCCCGACGCGCGGGCGGCGCGCAGGGCGTCGAGGTCGGCCAGGCGGCCGTCGAGGGACTGGACCACGCTGACCGCGACGACGTCGGCCTCCGGCGCCCGCTCCCCCAGCTCCTCGAGCGGCACCTCGGTGACCGTGATCCCGCGGCCCTGCACGGCGAACGGGTAGCTGACGCTGCTGAACTCGCCGTCGGCGACGAGGACCCGCGCACCGTCCGGGGTCGCCGCGGCGACGAGCCCGACCAGCGGGGACACCGAGCCCGCGACGGCGACGCGGTCGGCGCCGACCCCCACGAGGCGGCCGAAGGCGTCGCGGGCCCGGGCCACCACGCCGTCGAAGTCCGTCGCCCGGCCGGTCCCGTGCCGCCAGGCGTCGAGGGCGCGGTCGACGGCGTCGGCCGTCTCGCGCGGCGGGACCCCCACGCTCGCGGTGTTGAGGTAGCCGTCGGGCACGTCGAAGATCCGTCCGAACGCCTCGCGCACGCCTCGACCCTACGACGGCCGCTCCCCGCTGTCCCGGATCTCCCGACTCGCGCTGCCGAATCTCCCGACTCGCGCTGCCGAATCTCCCGACTCGCGCTGCCGGATCTCCCGACTCGCGGGGGTCTCGGCGCGACTCGCGGAGCCGGGCGGAGGGGGCTCTCCTAGGGTCGGGGAATGCACACCGAGCTGATCGAGGTCCGCACCGGCGGCGAGGAGCGGGTCGTCGACCTGACCTCGCGGATCGCCGACCACCTGCGCTCCGTCGACGCCCGGGAGGGCCTGCTCAACGTCTGGGTGCCGCACGCCACCGCGGGCGTCGCTGTGATCGAGACCGGCGCCGGCAGCGACACCGACCTGCTCACCGCGCTGCGCGACCTCCTGCCGGCGGACGACCGCTGGACCCACCGCCACGGCAGCCACGGGCACGGCCGCGACCACGTGCTCCCGGCGATCGTCGCGCCCTCGATGTCCGTGCCCGTGATCGACGGCGAACTCGCCCTCGGCACCTGGCAGTCGGTGTGCCTGGTGGACACGAACGTCGACAACGCGGTGCGCTCGGTCCGGCTGTCGTTCCTGCCCGGCTGACCGGGATCAGAGGTCGCGGACCGTGCGGACGGCGGCGGCGAGGCCGGTCGCGGGGCGCAGCTCGCGAAGCCGGTGGATCGCTGCGACCTCGCCCTGACGCAGCTTGACCTCGCGGATCTCGGCGATCTCGTCCTCGTCGAGGTCGACGGGCAGGTGGGCGAGGGTGATGCGGCGCAACGGCTCCACCATGAGCAGCGCCGCCGCGGCCACGACCCCGGCCGCGGTGTAGGCGCCCCCGAGGACCAGGACGAGCGCCGCCAGCAACCCGACCACCGGGATCGCCCAGAGCAGCCAGGGCATCCGCCGCCGCAGCACCTCCACCACGTCCACGCCGGAAGGACACCACACCCCGGCCACGGCCGCCATCATGATCAGCTGCGCAGGCCCGCGCTAGTCTCCGCGGCGTGGACAGACCGGACGGGTCGGACGAGCCCCGCCAGCCCGCGGACACCCCGGAGCCCACCGCAGCCCCGGATGCCGGAGAGACCCCGAAGGCCCCCGGCGACGCCGCCACGACCGCTCCGAGGGACGCCGCCCCCGAGGCCTGCGAGGAGAGCGCCGGCGGCCGCAGCGGCTCCGAGGACGGCACCGCCGGCCGCACCACATCCGAGGAGGGCGCAGGCGGCCACACGGGCTCCGACGACGGCCCCGGCCGCCGCACCGGCTCCGCGGACGCCACCGTCGTCGTCCCGACCGCCCCGGCCCCGCCGACGCAGACCGGCATCCCCACTGCCGACGCCACGGAGACCGGCCGCCCCGTGCTCGCCGCCTCCGACGCCCCCCAGTACCCCGGCCAGCGCTACCCGGCCGTCCCCGGGCGTGAGGGCGAGCCCGAGATCCCGGGCGAGCAGCCCTGGGGCCCACCGCCCGGCCACGCCTGGTCCCCACCCTCCGTCGAGCGGCGGGAACAGCGCACCGGTCGCTGGATCGCCGGCCTCTCCGCCGTGATCGTGCTGGCCCTCGCCGCGATCGGCGGCGGCGCCTGGTTCCTCGTCACCGCGCTCTCCGGGCCGACCGTCCCGGCGGGCTACCGGCCCGTCGACACGCCCTACCTCACCTACGCCGTCCCCGGCGACTGGACGCCGCTCGACGACGTCGCCGCCCGCGGCCTCGGCGTCGCCTTCACCGGCGGCGCCGACGCGCCGGGCTACGTCTGTCGCGGCGACCCCTACAAGCGCGGCACCGCGACCAGCGCGCTCGTCCAGGCGCCCGACGACCCCGCGACGCTCGCCCGGCGCTTCGCGGCCGAGTTCGGCCGCTCCTTCTACACCAGCACCGCGGGCCAGGGCCCGCGCGTGACGCTGAGCGAGCCCCGGACCGTGGAGATCGGCGACGCGACCGGGGTCGTCGTCGAGGCCGTCTCCACCACCCCGGTCGACGACGGCTGCCTCGCCACCGGCGGCCGCACCCAGGTGCTCGCCGTGCCGGTGGCGGGCGGCACCGCGCTCCTGGTCGCGAACGCCGACACCACGGGCGGTCCGGCGACGCCCCCGTTGGTCCCGCCCTCGACCGTCGAGGACGTCATCGGCAGCGCCGCGCTCCCCCGATGAGATCGTCCCGGTAACACCGCCGCGCGTCCGCCCGAGATCGCGTGCGGTGGTGACGGTCCGGTCTCGGACGGGCCGGTCCGGGTCCTGCGGCGGCTACCGTGACGCGACCGCGGGGTGTGAAGGGGGCACGGTGCAGGGCACGACGTTCGGCCCCTACACGATCGAGGAACTGCTCGGCCGCGGCGGCATGGGCGAGGTCTACCGCGCCTTCGACACCGACACCGACCGCGAGGTCGCGCTCAAGGTCCTGCCGCCCGCCCTGGCCGGCGACGCCGAGTACACCGAGCGCTTCCGCCGCGAGTGCCGGGCGGCGGCGCGGCTGCGCGAACCGCACATCGTCCCCATCCACCGTTTCGGCGAGATCGACGGCCGGCTCTACCTGGACATGCGCCTGGTCGAGGGCTCCGATCTCGGGTCCTGGCTGGCGGCGCACGGCCCGCTCTCCCCCGCCGCGGCCGTCGCGGTGGTCTCGCAGATCGCGAGCGCCCTCGACGCCGCGCACGCGGAGGGGATGGTGCACCGGGACGTCAAGCCGTCGAACATCCTGCTCGCCGGGGCCGGCGACGAGCACGAGGTCGACCCGGGCGAGGTGTTCGCCTACCTCTTCGACTTCGGCATCGCCAGCTCCACCGCGGCCGGCGAGGGCGGTGAGCAGCTCACCCGCAGCGGCACGGTCCCCGGCTCGGTCGCCTACCTCGCGCCGGAGCGGTTCCACGGGGTGCCGGCCGACCGCCGGGTGGACGTCTACGCCCTGGCCTGCGTGCTGCACCAGGCGTTGTCCGGGCGGCAGCCCTTCACCGGCGACCTGCCCACGCTGATGCACGCGCACCTCGCGGTCCCGCCGCCCCCGATCGGCCGGCCGGACGTGCCGTCGGCGCTCGACGAGGTCGTCGCGCGCGGGATGGCGAAGGACCCCGACCAACGATTTCCGACGGCCGGCACGCTGGCCGCGGCGGCCCGCGCGGCCCTGGGGACCTCGGCCGGCTCCGTGCCGACCGCACCGCCGCCACCGACCGGGGAGCCTCGGACGTCGACCTTCGGCTCCGGTCCGCCCACCCCCGCCTGGAGCGACCCGCGCCAGACGCCCTCGGGCCCGCCGGCGCCCGCCTGGAGCGACCCGCGGCAGGCGCCGGCCGGGATGGCCGCGGGCTGGTCGTCGGCGCCGGACACGATGGTCGGACAGGCGTGGCAGGCCCCGCGGCCGCGGAAGCGGACCTCCCGGGCGGCGATCGCGGCCGTCGTGGCCGGGGTGCTGATCGTGCTCGGTGGGCTGGCCACCGCGGGCGTGCTGCTAATGCGCGGCGCCGGATCCACCCCGGCCCCCACCCCGACCGCGGCCCCGCCGACCACCGCTCCGACACCGCATAGCGTGGCCCCGACCGTCGCCGCGGGCTCGGGTGACGCCGCCCTGTTCGCCGACCTGCCCGCGGGGTTCTCCACCAGCAACTGCACGGCCGACGCGGGCACCGCCGGCACCATCGGCGCGGTGTCCTACCTGGAGTGCGAGAACGGCCCCGCCGACGGCCCGGACGGCGGCACCTTCACCCGGTACGACCAGCAGAGCCGGCTCGACGAGGGCTTCGACGGCGCCGCGCGGTCGGCGAACGTCCCGCTCGTGGAGAACGGGCAGCACTCGAGCTGCAAGACCGGGACCACGATCGCGACCGGGTACAGCCAGAACGATGCGTTCGCCGGCCGCGTGGGCTGCTACGTCGACGCCGCGAGCGGGGCGGCGTACCTGTTCTGGGCGGACAACGCCGCCCTCGCCTTCGGCTACCTGCGCCGCAGCGACGGCGACATGACCGTCCTCTACGACTGGTGGAGCGCCCACGACTTCAAGGCGCCGGGCCGCTAGCCAACCTGCGACAGCTCCACCATCTCCTCGCGCGGCACGACCTTGATCCGCTCGCGGCCCCGCTCCTCGCCGAGCCCGCGCTCGTGCTTGTCCAGCTGCAGCCAGCCGTCCCACGTCGTGTAGCGGACGCCGCGCTCCTCCAGCAGCTCCACGACGGCGGCCGGGTCCGGCACGGGGGCCGGGTCGAGGTCGTCGGCGTCGGCCAGGAGGCTGCCGACGGTCTCCAGCGCGCAGCCCTTGGTGTGCCCGATCAGCCCGACGGGGCCGCGCTTGATCCAGCCGCAGGCGTACACGCCGGGGACCTGCTGGCCGTCGAAGTCCAGGACCCGGCCCGCGGCGTGCGGCAGCCTGCCGGACAGCGCGTCGAACGGCAGCTCGGGCAGCTCGGAGCCGATGTACCCGACGGCCCGGTACAGGGCCTGCAGCGGGTGGTCGGTGAACACGCCGGTGCCGCGCACGCTGCCACCGCCGTCGAGCTCCATCCGCTCGGTGCGCAGCCCGGTGACGTGGTCGGTGCCGAGGACCGCGACCGGCGCGGCCAGGAAGTGCAGGTGCAGCCGACGGAGCGCGGGGTCGTCGGCCGGCCGGCGGTCGCGCAGCGCCCAGTCCTGCAGGGTCCTCACGACCATCTGGGTCTGTTTGCTCTCGCGCAGGGCGGCGAGCGACCCCTCGTCGAACTCGACGTCCTCCGCGTCGACGACGACCTCGACGCCCGGGACGTGGTCCAGCTCGCGCAGCTCCATCGGCGTGAAGCGGGCCTGGGCGAGGCCGCGGCGGGCGAAGACGTGCACGTCCGTGGCCCGGTTCGCCGCGAGGCCGCGGTGCACGTTGTCGGGGATCTCGGTGACGAGCATGTCCTCGGCCTGCTTGGCCAGCACCCGGGCGACGTCGAGGGCGACGTTGCCGGCCCCGATCACGCCGACGTGCCGCGCCTCGAGCGACCAGTCGCGCGGGACGTCCGGGTGCCCGTCGAACCACTTCACGAACTCGGCGGCGCCGTGGCTGCCGGGCAGGTCGATGCCGGGGATGTCGAGGTCGCGGTCCCGCTCGCAGCCGGTGGCGACGACGACGGCGTCGTACAGGGTCCGGACGTCGGCGAGCAGCAGGTCGCGCCCGTACGCGACGTTGCCGAACAGCCGGACCGCCGGGTTGTCGAGCACCCGGTGCAGCGCGTGCACGATCTGCTTGATCCGCGGGTGGTCCGGCGCGACCCCGTAGCGGACCAGGCCGAAGGGCGCGGGCAGCCGGTCGAACAGGTCGACGGTGCAGGGCGTGCCGGATTTCATCAGCGTGTCGGCCGCGTAGATCCCGGCCGGACCGGCCCCGACGACTGCGATCCGCAGCTCACGCCCCATACCCACTCCTCGCTCGTGTCGATCAACTCCGACCGTAGCGAAGAAAGGTGAGCCTTACCTAAGACTGTGTGGTCCGTCATGGCCCCCCGGGAGCTCCGGATCACGGACGTCCCCTGCTTCTGTGAGGACGTGCGCCGGCGGTCGCCCGGCACGCCGCACAGATCTACGACGCGCTCGGGCTGTCGCCCGGCCTCGACGACCACCGCCGGGTCCTCGCGGTGGTCCGCTTCCTGGGTGGCTAGCTGCGGACCAGGGCCGCGAGCGCCTCGCCGGCACCCTCGCGCGCGATCTCCGAGCGCTCGCCGGTGCGGCGGTCCTTGACCTCGAGCTTCCCCTCGGCCAGGCCCCGCCCCACGACGACGATCGTGGGCACGCCGATCAGCTCGGCGTCGGCGAACTTCACGCCCGGGCTGGCCTTGCGGTCGTCGAGGATCACCTGCAGGCCCGCGGCCTCGAGCTCGGCGGCGACGGCCTCGCCGCCCTCGAGCAGCTCCGCGCTCTTGCCGGCGACCACCACGTGCACGTCGAACGGGGCCACCGCGCGCGGCCACACCAGGCCGGACCCGTCGTGGCTCTGCTCGGCGATCGCCGCGACCAGCCGCGAGACGCCGATCCCGTAGGAGCCCATGGTGATCCGGACGGGCTTGGAGTCCGGGCCGAGGGCGTCGAGGGCGAAGGCGTCGGCGTACTTGCGACCGAGCTGGAAGATGTGCCCGATCTCGATGCCGCGCGCGGCCTCCAGCACCCCGGTGCCGTCCGGCGACGGGTCGCCGGCGCGGACCTCGGCGGCCTCGATGGTGCCGTCGGGGGTGAAGTCCCGGCCCGCCACGAGGTCGACGACGTGGTGGTCGAGCTTGTCCGCGCCCGTCACCCAGGCCGTGCCGGTGACGATCCGGGGGTCGACGAGGTACCTCACGCCGTTGGTCTGCAGCGACTCCGGGCCGATGTAGCCCTTGACCAGGAACGGGTTGGCCGCGAAGTCCTTCTCCTCCAGCAGCGCCACCTCGGCCGGCTCCAACGAGGCCTCGAGGCGCTTCATGTCGACCTCGCGGTCCCCGGGCACGCCGATCCCGAGCAGCTCCCACTCGGCCGCGCCGGGCTGCTTCGTCTTGACCAGCACGTTCTTCAGCGTGTCCGCCGCGGTGAACTTCCGGTCCGTGTGCGCGTTGAGGTAGTCGACGAGCGTCTCGATCGTCGGGGTGTCCGGCGTGTGGTGGACGACGGCGGCGGGCTTGTCCTCGACCGGCAGCGCGGGCGGCGCGGGCGTGGTCACGGCCTCGACGTTCGCTGCGTACCCGCCGGGGCCGCGCACGAAGGTGTCCTCGCCGGTCTCCGACTCGGCCAGGAACTCCTCCGACGCCGACCCGCCCATCGCGCCCGAGGTCGCGGCAACGATGACGTACTCGAGCCCGAGCCGGTCGAAGATCGTGATGTACGCCTCGCGGTGCTTGGCGTAGGACTCGGACAGCCCCTCGTCGGACAGGTCGAAGGAGTACGAGTCCTTCATGAGGAACTCGCGTCCGCGCAGGATGCCCGCGCGGGGCCGCTCCTCGTCCCGGTACTTGGTCTGGATCTGGTACAGGATGACCGGGTAGTCCTTGTACGAGGAGTACTCGCCCTTGACCGCGAGCGTGAACAGCTCCTCGTGGGTGGGGCCGAGCAGGTAGTCGCCGCCCTTGCGGTCCTTGAGCCGGAACAGGTTCGGCCCGTACTCGGTCCAGCGGTTCGTGGCCTCGTAGGGCTCGCGGGGCAGCAGCGCGGGGAACTGGATCTCCTGGGCGCCCATGGCGTCCATCTCCTCGCGCACGATGTTCTCGACGCGCCGCAGCACCTTGAGCCCGAGCGGCAGCCAGGAGTAGACGCCCGGGGCCACGCGGCGGACGTAGCCCGCGCGGACCAGCAGCTTGTGGCTGGGCACCTCCGCGTCGGCCGGGTCCTCGCGGAGGGTGCGGAGGAACAGCGACGACATCCTGGTCAACACGCTGAGCAGGGTACTGAGCGTGTCTCGGGCGGCTCATCCCGGTTCCGCCATCTCAGAGTGAGACCTCCGCGGACCACCCGGCACGCGTTCTGATGATCCGGCAAGGCCGCGACGACGGCGTCCGGCCCCCGCCGAGAAGGACGGTGTGCACATGACCGCGACCGCGGAACGCGCCGAGAAGACCGGGCCGGCCGACCGGCCCTCCGCCGAGGACCTCGTCGCCCGCGCGGAGGCCCTGGTGCCCGTGCTGCGCGAGCGGGCGCAGCACTGCGAGGAGCTGCGCCGGATCCCCGACGAGACGATGGCCGACCTGACCGACGCCGGCCTGTTCGACCTGGTCGCGCCGCGCAGCCTCGGCGGGTACGGCTACGGGATGCGCGAGTTCGGCACGATCACCCGGATCCTCGCGCAGGGCTGCGCCTCCACGGCCTGGGTCTACTCCTTCCTCGTGGTGCACAACGTGTCGCTGGTGCAGGACACCCCGCACCTCCTGCACGGCAAGGCGTTCGCGTCGTGCGCGCTGTCGGCGGGGTTCCAGGCCACCCCGTCCGGCACGGCGGTCCCGGTCGAGGGCGGCTGGCGACTCACCGGGAAGTGGCCCTTCGCCAGCGGCATCATGAACTCGGAGTACTCGCTGCTCATCACCACCGAGGACCGCGGCGACGGCACCGAGCCCGGGCTGCTCGGCCTGGTCGTCGACGTCGCGGACGTGACGATCCACGACGTCTGGCACATGTCCGGGATGAAGGGCACGGGCTCGAACACGTTCTCCTGCGAGGACCTCTTCGTGCCCGCCGACCGGCAGTGGACCGTGTTCGGGCAGGAGCCGATCCACCCGCTCGACCACGGCGACGACCGGCCGCTCGAGGGCTTCTCCATGATCCGGATGTTCGACGTGCTCCTGGCCGCCGTCGCGGTCGGCAGCGCGGAGGCCTGCCTGGCCGACTACAAGCAGCGGATCCTGACCCGCACGGTCGGGTTCGGGCTCGGTCCGCAGCGCGAGCACCGCGAGGCGTGGGTGCGCTACGGCGACGCGGTCACCCGCACCCGGATCGCCCGCCTGGTCTGGGACGAGACCCACCGCGTGGTCACGGAGCTGGCCGACGCCGGCGACAAGGCGTCCCTGGAGCAGGCCTGCGAGCTCCGCATGGCGTCGCCCGCGATCTGCCGGCTCGCCCGCGAGGCGATCGACACCATGCTCGACGGCGCCGGGTCCAGCGTGAACGAGCTCCGCAGCCCCTTCCAGCGCTACAAGCGCGACGTCGACACCCTCAAGAGCCACTCCTACCTGCACTGGGACGGCGCCGCCGTCACCGCAGGCGCGGCGCTCCTCGGCGTGACCGACGAGCCCGACGGCCTCCTGCTGGTCTGAGCTGCGGTGCGCGGTCAGTGGTGCTCCGGCACCACTGACCGCGTACGAGCCGCTAGGCCGTGTCTCTCAACCTGGCGCCGCCGGGCCCGGTGATCCACGTTGTTCCCGCCAAGGCCGCCGGGCCGCCCTCATACCGGGGCGTATTCGGGTGGCCCAGCAACGCCGGCGGGGACGGCGTGGGCGCCGGGAGCGGTGGTGGCGGGTTGGGAGACACGGCCTAGGCGATACCGAAGCGGCGGATCTTGCGGTAGATCGTCGCCCGGGAGATGCCCAGGTCGATGGCGGCGCGGTCCTTGTTGCCGCCGGCCTTGTCCAGGGCCGCCACGATCGCGTCCCGCTCGGTGCTCTCCAGGCGGGCGAGCGGACGGGTGCGCGGGCCGGCCCGGTAGCCCTCGGGCAGGTGCCGGACGCCGATGTCGAAGTGCATCGCCGAGACCATCGCGCCGGCCAGGACCCGGCGCAGCTCGCGGACGTTGCCGGGCCAGGGATGGGCGCGCAGCGCGGTCAGGGCCTGCGCGGTGCACCGCGGCCGCGGTCCGTCCGCGGGGGCGAGCTCGCCGAGCAGCTCGTCCACCAGGCCGGGCAGGTCGGCCGCGCGGTCGCGCAGCGGCGGCACCGCGAGCGCGCCCCGGGCCTCGTCGAGCAGCCCGCCGGGGAGCCCGTCCGGTCTGGTCGCCGTCAGGACGACCCGGGCCTCGGCCGCGCCGACCAGGGCGGTCAGCGCGCCGTCGCCGTCGAGCTCCTCGGCCCGGCGCAGCACCACGGTCGCCTTCGGGTCGGCCAGGACCTGCGCCAGGTCCGCGGGCCGGCCCGCACGGCAGTCGACGACCGTCCAGGGACCGCCGCCCGCCCGCTCGTGCAGCCACCGTGCCAGCCGGGTCTTGCCGACGCCCGGTTCGCCGTGCAGCAGCAACGGCCCGCCCAGCTCGGCGAGCCGGCGGGTGCGGCGTTGCAGCTGCGCCCACGTCGAGCCCGATCCGCCGCCCGCGGCCCGGCCGTCCGCCGGGACCATGGTGACCACGACCCCGGCGGGCCAGGGTCCGCCCGCGTCGACCGGCGCGCAGCGGGCGTCGACCACGACGTCGCGGGTGAGGGTGAGCCGCCCGGTGATCTCCCGGCCCGAGGCCACCGCGCCCCGGGCCCAGTCCCACAGCAGGGCGTGGTCGGCCGGCTCGAACAGCTGGGCGGCCGCCGAGTTGGTGAAGAGGAACTCCTCGTTGAGCGAGGCGACGGCCACGCTGCGGCGGCGCCGGGAGCGCGCGACGAACTCCTCGAACAGGGCCCGCTCGTGCACGGTCGCCTGCTCCCGCAGCCGCACCTCGATCTCCCGGACCGCCTCGGTGAGCAGGGGCAGCAGGATCTCGTTGGTGTCCCGGGAGGCGCAGGTGAGGTCGAGGACGCCCTCGAGCCGCCGGGACAGCGGGTCCAGGATCGGCACGCCGACGCAGGTGAAGTCCTGCATCGCGTCCTGGTAGTGCTCACCGCCGACGATCAGCGTCGGGCGCCGCTCCTCGACCACGGTGCCGAGCCCGTTGGTGCCCACCCGCTCCTCGCCGAGGCAGCAGCCGGGCGAGGCGGAGATGGCGTCGAGCCCGGCGAAGAGGGCCGCCCGCCCGGCGCCCCGCCACAGGATCCAGGCCTGCGCGTCGGCCAGCACCACGGCGGTCGACGTCCCCGCCAGCTGGGCCACGAGCCGGTCCAGCACCGGCTCGGCCGCGCGCAGCAGCCGGGGCGTGCCGGAGCGGTCCGGGTCGGCGGGGCCGGTCGGCATCCGGCCGGGGTCCACGCCGGAGAGCAGCGAGCGCCGCCAGGACGCCGCGATCTCGGGGCGGACAAGCTCCTCCGACGCCGCGCCGGGGTCACCGGGGCCGGACAGGAGCCGCTCCCGGGCCCGGCGGATCAGCCGCTGGCCCTCCGGGCTCCAGCGCGCCGGCCCCGACCGCTGCCGGCCGTGCACGACCACGCCTGTGGACGACGACTGCACCATCCGACCTCCTCGTCGGCATGCCCCGATCGTCCGACCCTGCCTGTCGAACGGTCGTCAGGGCAAGGCCTGACGACCGTTCGGCCAGGATCGGGCTCAGCCGCCCGCGGCCTCCCGGCGTTGGCGGGTGGTGCGGTGCTCGGTCTCGGTGTCGAACTTCGGGATGACGTGGTCGCCCATGAGCTTCAGCATGCGCAGGGTCTCCTCGCGGCTCTTCACGCCGCGCAGCATGAGGAACTGGTCGGCCCCGGTGGCCTCCCACCGGCGCAGCTGGGCGATCACGTCGTCGGGGTCGCCGACGATCGCCGCGCCCAGGTCGAGGAACCCGTCGAGGGCCTCCTCGGTGAGCTCGGGGAGCACCTCGGGCCACACCGGGAACCCCTCCGGCCGCGGGAAGGTGTCGTGGTACCGGAAGACCTGCGACATCTGGTAGTTGTTGCCGCCGTTCAGGAAGTCCCGGCGGGCCGTCTCCCGGTCCTCGGCGATCGAGTTGAAGCCGTTGGCCACGATCAGGTTGTCGTTGACCCAGGCGCCGATCGGGTCGTCGCAGCGCGCGACGGCGTCCTTGTAGGCCTTGATCGCCACCTCGGTCTTCGGGATCTCGTCGAGCGAGAAGCCGAGCGCGCCCATGCCGCGGCGGCCGCACATCTCGAAGCTGGAGGTGTTGCCCGCGGCGTACCAGATCGCCGGGTGCAGCGGCCCGTACGGCTTCGGCAGGACCCGCCGCGCCGGCATGTCCCAGTACTTCCCGGAGAAGCCGGGGTACTCGTCCTGCATCCACATCTTCGCGAACTCGGGCACCGTCTCGAAGAAGATGTCCTTGGTCTCGTTCACGTCCGTGACGCCGGTGTGGAAGCCCTTCACCTCGTGGCTGCCGGCACCGCGGCCGACCCCGAACTCGAAGCGCCCCTCGGTGAGGTGGTCGAGCATCGCGACCCGCTCCGCCACCGCCGCCGGGTGGTGCACGCGGGGCAGCGGGTTGAAGATCCCGGAGCCCACGTGGGCGCGGGTGGTGAGCGCCCCCAGCGCGCCGAGGAACACGTCGTTCGACGAGATGTGGCTGTACTCGTCGAGGAAGTGGTGCTCGGAGATCCAGATGTACTTGAACCCGGCCTGCTCGGCGGCCAGGCACAGCTCCAGGTCGTCCATGAGGACGCGGTGCTCCGCGTCCGGGTCGGTGCGCCGGTCGGCGGGCAGGTAGCCCTGGGTCAGGAAGCCGAACTCCATCGTCGCCGCCCCCTCAGACCGTCGCCGTGCTGCGGACGTGAGCCCGGACGAAGGCGCCGATCCGGTCGACCGCCGCGGCGCCCTCGGGGAGCCGGTCGGCGAACATCTGGAACACGTGCACCATCTCGTACCCGACCTGCAGGAACGCCTCGCCGCCCGCGCGGAGCACGCCGTCGGCGATCCGCACGGCGTCGTCCTCGAGGACCTCGCTGCTGCCCACCTGGACCAGCAGCGGCGGCAGCCCGGCCAGGTTGCCCAGCAGCGGCGACGCCCGGTGGTCGGCCGGGTCCACACCCTGCAGGTAGCCCTGCTGCATCTCGGTGAGCACGGCCCGGCTCACGAGCGGGTCGACGGCCTCCCGGCCGGTCATGGAGTCGCCGGCGAGCGTGAGGTCGGCCCAGGGCGACATCAGGACACCGGCCGCCGGGAGCGGGTCGCCCGCGTCGCGCGCCGCGGCGAGGACCGCGAGGGCCAGGCCGCCGCCGGCCGAGTCGCCCGAGACCACGAGCGAGGCCGGGTCGACGCCGTCGGCGAGCATCCCGCGGTAGGCGGCGACGCCGTCGTCGTGGGCGGCCGGGAAGGCGTGCTCCGGGGCGAGCCGGTAGTCGGCGAGGAAGACCCGGGCCCCGGCGGCCCGCGCGATCCGGGACCCCAGGTCGCGGTGGCTGGTCGGCGAGCCGATCAGGTAGCCGCCCGCGTGGAAGTGCAGGATCGTCGCCTCGCCGCTCTCCGGGACCTCCACCCACGTGCCGCGCACGCCGCCGACGACGCCCTCGGTGAGTGTCGCGTCGGCGGGCGGTTCGGGGCACATGCCGTCGAACCCCGTCCGCATCTCCTCGAGGGTCGCGTCCTCCCGCAGCCAGCCCGCGTAGGCCGCCGCGGCCATGTCGTTCACCCGTGCCGAGACCATCGCTCCTCCGTCGGTCGTGATCATCGGGGCGGGCCGCGCCGCCCGCGCCACCGTGGAGATCACCAGCCCGCGGGTCGTCGCGGAGGTCTCAGTTCCGAGACCGGCCGGTCTCAGAGTGAGACCTCCGGGGTGCCGAGCCGGTTGCCTAGCGTCGGGGCGGGGACCGGCGGCGTGGCCGGTCCCGGGAACCGATCGGGACGGTGGTGCACCCATGGGACGGATGGACGGCAAGGTCGCGCTGGTCACCGGGGCGGCGCGCGGGCAGGGCCGCTCGCACGCGCTGCGGCTGGCCGAGGAGGGTGCGGAGATCGTCGCCGTCGACCTCTGCGCGCAGATCGAGACCGTGCCCTACGGGATGTCGAAGCCGGAGGACCTCGCCGAGACGGCGAAGCTGATCGAGGAGCTGGACCGCCGGGTCCTCACCCGGGAGGCCGACGTCCGCGACTCCGCCGCGCTCGACGCCGCGGTGCAGGCGGGCCTCTCGGAGTTCGGGCACATCGACGTGGTCTGCGCCAACGCCGGCATCTTCAGCTACGCGCCGTCGTGGGAGATGACGGACCAGATGTGGGACGAGATGCTGGCGGTCAACGTCACGGGCGTGTGGCGGACGCTCAAGGCGGTGCTGCCGTCGATGATCGAGCGCGGGCAGGGCGGGTCGCTCGTGCTCACCAGCTCCACGGCGGGGCTGCGCGGCTTCGGCAACATGGTCCACTACACGGCCGCCAAGCACGGCGTCGTCGGGATCATGCGGACGATGGTCCAGGAGGTCTCGCAGTACGGGATCCGGTGCAACACGGTGCACCCCACCGCCGTCGACACCGACATGATCCAGAACGAGCCGATGTACAAGCTGTTCCTGCCGGACGTGAAGCCCGAGGAGCTGACCCGCGAGCGGTACGGCGAGGCCTTCCAGGCGCTGCACACGATGCCGCACCCCTGGGTCGATGCGCGCGACATCTCCAACGCCGTGCTCTGGCTGGCCTCCGACGAGTCCCGCTACGTGACCGGCCAAACCCTCGCCGTCGACCTCGGGTTCCTCGAGAAGGTGTAGTGCAGCTCCGCTGCCCGTGCGCGGTAAGTGGTGCTCCGGCACCACTTACCGCGCACAGCGGAATGGAAGGCCCGGGCGGCGGGTTGGGCCGGACATGACCGCGGCCACAGATTTCGACCCGCACGCCCTGCTCGCCGAGAGCCGTCTCGCCGTGCTCGCCACGATCAACAAGGACGGGGTGCCCCAGCTCTCGCCGGTGACACCCTTCTACGACCGCGAGGCGGGCACCATCTCGGTGTCGATGACGGAGGGCCGGGCCAAGACGGCGAACCTGCGCCGCGACCCGCGGGCGGCGCTCGAGGTGACCAGTCCCGACGGCTGGGGCTGGGCCACCGCGGAGGGCCCGGTGACGCTGACCGGGCCGGGCGCGAGCCCCGACTCCCCCGAGGTCGAGGCGCTCGTCGAGTACTACCGCCGCGCCGCCGGCGAGCATCCGGACTGGACGGAGTACCGGGAGACCATGGTCGCGGACCGCCGCGTGCTCATGACCATGACGGTCGAACGGGTCTACGGGGCCCGCATCCGGTAACCCGACCCGGGAACTTTCCTCCACCGGGGAGTGAACCGCGTGTCGCACCCTCGGAACTCCTCGCTCTTCGTGGTCACATGCCCCCGGAACACGGTCTCCGGGGGGAGCGGACATGCGGGTGGGGATGCTGTCGACCACGGTCGGGCGACTGCTCGTCACGGTCGGTGCCGGGCTGGTCCTGCTGGCGCCGGCGGCGAGTGCCGAACCCCTGCCACCGCCGCCGGACCAGCCCGAGCGGATCGTCGAGTCGCTCTCCGAGGCCGTCGAGGTCGCCCCGGGCGTCACGCACCGGGACATCACCACGACCACCGCCGCCGGGAACGTCATGGGCGACGTCGTCGAGGTCGACCTCACCACGCCGGGGGTGCGGGCCGACCTGCTCACCCCCGGCGCCGTCGCCGCCCGGGCGCCGATCAAGGGCATGGCCGACGGCAGCGGTGCCGTCGCCGGGATCAACGGCGACTTCTTCGACATCGGCCGCACGAGCGCGCCGGCCGGGCCGGCCGTGCAGGACGGCCGGTTCCTCAAGGCCGCGGTGCCGCAGGGCCGCCGCGCCGCGCCCGCGGTGCCGGGCGCCGAGATGGACTACGTGTTCGCGGTCGGCACCGACGGGGTCGCCCGGGTCGATCGGCTGCCGCTGCGGGGCGAGGTCCGGCGCACCGGGATCGAGCGGGTGTCCTACCCGGACCGGACCGAACAGGACTCCCTGCCGATCGTCGCGCTCAACCAGCACGCGGTCCCGGTGAACGGGATCGGGGTGTTCACCTCGGACTGGGGCGACGTCGACCGCGCCCGCACGCTCTGCGGCTCCGACACCGACCGGGACGCCCCGTGCGCCGCCGACCAGGCCGAGGTGGTGGTCCGCGACGGCGCCGTGACCGCGGTCCGCGCACCCGGGGCGGGCCGGCTGCCCGCGGAGGAGACCGCGCTGGTCGGCCGCGAGCAGGGCGCGGCGGCACTGCGCGGCCTGGAGGTCGGCGACCGGGTGACCGTGGACTACGCGCTGGTGCCCGCGAGCGGGGTCGCGCCGCGGATGGCCGTGGGCGGCAGCCCGATACTCCGCGACGCCGCCCCCACGGAGCGGCTCGACGACAGCGCCCGGGCTCCGCGCAGCGGCGCCGGGGTGACCGCAGACGGGCGGCGGATGTTCCTGGTGACGGTCGACGGCCGGCAGTCCGACAGCGTCGGCGCGACCCTCCTGCAGTTCTCGAACCTGCTGCGCGAGCTGGGGCTCGACGACGCCGTCAACCTCGACGGCGGCGGCTCCTCCACCCTCGCCTACCGCGACGGCGGCGCCCCGGCGACGACGATCGTGAACGACCCGTCGGACCCCTCGCCGCGCCTGGTGCCCAACGGGATCGGGATCTACGCGGGGTAGTCTCGGGACCGGACGTTCCGGACCGAGGAGCCCGCGTGCACCGCACCCGTCCCCGCAGTTCGTGCCGCCGCACCGGGCGGGCGATCGCCGCCCTGATCGCGCTCGCCCTGGCCGCCGTCGCGGTCGTCGCGCTGGTGCGGTTCGACGCGGTCGACCGGTTCCGCGAGCGGGTCGCCCCGCAGCCCTCCCCCGGATGCGTCGCCGACGACCCGACCGGCGACGGCTGCCTCACCCCGGCCGCGCTCGCCCTGCACGACCGGGCGGTGGCGGAGTTCGGCGACCGGTTGCGCGGCACCACCTGCTGGAGCGCGCACGAGTGGAACCCCTCCAGCGACCACCCGCAGGGCCGGGCCTGCGACTTCTTCCCCACCCGGGCCGGCACCTTCCCCGAGGGCGCCGAGCTGGACACCGGGTGGGCGGTCGCGAAGTGGCTGCGGGACCACGCCGAGGAGCTCGACGTCCGGTACGTCATCTGGCAGGGCCGGATCTGGTACCGCAGCGCGTTCTTCGCCGACGAGGACGGGTGGGGCCGCCCGTACAACGGCGGCGGCGTCTACGACCCGTCCGACGCCACCGGCGGCCACTTCGACCACGTGCACGTCTCCGTGCGACGGTAGCCGGGTGACCGCCTGGCTGAGCTGGTCCTGCGGGAAGGACGCCGCGTACGCGCTGGGTCTCCGCAGCGACGTCACCGGCCTGTTCACCACGGTGGCGGCCGGCCGGGTCCCGGTGCACGGCGTGCCGCGGGAGCTGGTCGAGGCGCAGGCCGGCTCGCTCGGGCTGCCGCTGCACGTCGTCGAGCTGCCGTGGCCGTGCCCGAACGAGGAGTACGAACGCCGGACGGCCGCGGCGCTCGCCGCCGCCCGCGCGGCCGGGGCGGACACCGTCGTCTACGGCGACCTGTTTCTCGCCGACATCCGCGCCTATCGCGAGCGCACCCTGGCCGGCACCGGCCTGACGCCGGAGTTCCCGTTGTGGGGCAGGCCGACCGGCGCGCTGGCCCGGGACATGATCGCGGCCGGGCTGCGCGCCGTCGTCGTCTCCGTGGACCCGGCCCGGATGCCGGCGGAGCTGGCCGGGAAGGCGTTCGACGAGGAGTTCCTGGCCGCCCTGCCCGAGGGCGTCGACCCGTGCGGGGAGAACGGCGAGTTCCACACCTTCGTCTCGGACGGCCCGGGCTTCCGCTCCCCCGTGCCGGTCGAGGTGGGCGACGTCGGGGAGCGCGACGGGATGGCGGTCGCGGAGCTCGGGCTCAGTCGATCGGCGTGACCTCCCCCGGGCGCAGCCAGCGCACCCGGTCCCGCACGTCGGCGGCGGTGGCGAACGCCCGCTCCGCCTCCGCCCGGCCCTCCCGGAAGTGCGACCAGCCCTCGTAGTGCACCGGGACCGCCACGCGGGGCTGCAGCGCCCGGCACAGCGCGACGGCCTGCTCCCCGGTCATGCTGTACCGCAGCGGCCCGGTCACCGGGAACCGCACGCAGCCGAGGTGCAGGACCGCGACGTCGACCGCCAGCCGCCGGACCACCTCGCGGGTGCCGCGGAAGGGCACGGTGTCCCCGGAGATCCACAGCAGGCCGTCCGGGAGCGCGAGCGCGAAGCCGATCACCGCGCCCGCCACCGGCCGGCTCAGCGGCGGGCCGTGCCGGCAGGGGGTGGCGGTGAGCTCCACGTCCCCGATCCGGGTCGACGCCCACGGCGCCAGCCCGCGGACCGCGCCGCCCAGCCGCCGCGCACCGGGCACCGTGGTGACGACGGTGCCCACCCCGCCGAGCAGCGCGCGGCCGCGGTCGTCGAGGTTGTCGGCGTGGTGGTCGTGGCTGAGCAGGACCGCGTCGATCGGCCCCAGCTCGTCCGGGTCGAGGGCCGGACCGGCCAGCTTGCGCGACGACGTCCCCCAGCCGAACCCGTACCGCCGGCCGGGCGGGTCGAAGGTCGGGTCGGTGAGGATCCGCAGGCCGGCGGCCTCGACCAGCAGGGTCGGGCCGCCGACGTGCGTCAGCCGCAGGTCAGGCACGGGCGTTGCGCAACGCCCAGGCCAGGACGTAGTCGGCGACGTCCTCCCAGCCCGGCGCCGCGGGCAGCAGGTGCGGCATCCCGCTGAACTCGACCACCCGGGTCAGGGTCTTCGCCGAGCGGTAGTGCCTCGCGTTCGACCACTGCACCTTCGGCGGCATGATGTTGTCCTCGCTGCCCGCGACGAACAGCAGCGGCGCGCGGTCGTCGTTGGTGTAGTCGACCCACGTGCCCTGGTGACCGGGGATCAGGTTCGCCAGCGCGCTCTCGAACAGGATGTGTCCGGACACCGGGACGGCATAGCGCTCGTAGAGCGCCCGGGCCTCGGCCTCGGGGAAGGTGTTGGTGAAGGCGTAGTTCCACTGCTCGAAGTCGTAGTGGACGGCCTTGTTCCGGTTGGCCGGGTTCTTCAGCACCGGGAACGTGGACCTCACCTGGCTCACCGGTACCACCGGCACGCCCTCCGTGGGCGCCGAGTTCAGTGCCACGCCCGCGGCGCCGTACCCCTTGTCCATCAGCAGCTGGGTGAACACCCCGCCGGCGGAGTGCCCGATCAGGATCGGGGGCGTGTCGAGCGCCTGCACCACGGACTCCAGGTGCTCGACGATGCCGGGGATGGTGATCGCCTCGACGGGCGCGGGGTCGGCGTTGAGCGCCTCCACCTCCACCTCGAAGCCGGGGTAGCCGGGGGCGAGCACGCGGAACCCGCGCTTCTCGTAGTGCGCGACCCAGTGCTCCCAGCTGCGCGGGGTCACCCAGAAACCGTGGATCAGGACGATGGTGTCGGTCATGCGGAGAGCTCCCGGCAGAAGGTCAGCAGGTCGGTGGACAGCCGCTGGGCGTGGGTGTCGGTGATGCCGTGCGGGGCGCCGGGATAGACCGTCAGCGTCGCCCCCTTGACCCGGTCCGCGGACGCCCGGCCGCCGACGTCGACGGGCACGACCTGGTCGTCGTCGCCGTGGATCACCAGGGTCGGCAGGCCCGCGTCGCTCACCGCGTCGAGGTCCGGCCGGAAGTCGGTGGCCGAGAAGGCGGCGATGCACTCGAGGGCGTTGCGGTGCCCGGACTGCATGCCCTGCAGCCAGAACGCGTCCCGGACGCCCTGCGACGGCGCCTGCCCCGGCCGGTTGCCGCCGAAGAACGGGCCGTCGGCGAGGTCGCGGTAGGTCTGGCTGCGGTCGGCGAGACTGCCGCGGCGGATCTCGTCGAACACCTCGATCGGCACGCCGCCGGGGTTGTCGTCCGTGCGCAGCATGAAGGGCGGCACGGCGGACACCAGCACCAGCCCGCGGACCCGGGCGGTCCCGTGCCGGCCGACGTAGCGTGCGACCTCGCCGCCGCCGGTGGAGAACCCGACGAGCACGACGCCCCGGAGGTCCAGGGTGTCGAGCAGGCAGGCGAGGTCGTCGGCGTAGGTGTCCATGTCGTTGCCGTGCCAGGTCTGCGTCGACCGCCCGTGGCCCCGGCGGTCGTGGGCGATCGCGCGGAGCCCGTTGGCGGCGAGGAAGAGCTGCTGGGCCTGCCAGCTGTCCGCCTGCAGCGGCCAGCCGTGCGCGAGGACGACGGGTGGTCCCTCGCCCCAGTCCTTGTAGAAGATCTCCGCCCCGTCGGGCGTGGTCACGGTCGGCATCGGGCGGCTCCTCGGATCGGGCTCCGGTCGGCGGACCCACCGTGGCCGCCGCGCCCACGTGCCCGAATCACGTGGGATGCGTAGTCCAGGCCGTGGTCCCGTCCGTGGTCCCGTGCGCGGCCCCCTCCGGGGGGCCGAGCCGGGCCGCGAGCTGCCGGCGGTCGGCCACGGCGAGCTTCCGGAAGACCTTGCGCAGGTGGTAGTCGACGGTGTGCCGGGACAGCGTGAGCCGCGCGGCGAACCCGGCCGCGCCCAGGGCGTCGAACGCCTCCGCCGCGGCCCGCAGCTCGGCCCGGGCGTCCCGGCGGCGCCTCCCGCGGCGCAGCCACTCGCCGTACAGCAGCCGGGTACGGGCCAGCTCGCCCGCGGCCAGGCTCCGCTGCAGGCGCCGGGCCGACTCCCGGAAGGCCGCCTCGACGGCGTCGGGCGCCGTGCCCCGCTCGCGCGCGGCGACGAGGGCCCGGGCCCGCGCCGCGAGCCCGCGCGCCAGGTCGGTGCCGCTCGCCTCGGCGATCGCTTCCAGGTCCGCGGCCGCCGCGGCCGCCTCCGCGGACCTCCCGGCCAACGCTGCGGCCTCGGCGAGGTCACCCAGGACCAGGTTGCCGACCTGCAGGAACCGGGCCTCGCGGATGCCCGTGGCGACCTCGTGGGCGGCGGTGACGCGTCCGTCGGCGAGGTCGAGCACCACGCGGGCGTGGTCCGCGATCGTCCCCATCCCGATCATCCCGATGCCACGGGCGAACGCGCCGGCGGCGGCCAGCTCGGCACGCAGGTCGGCGGACCCGCCGGCGCCTTCCCACGCCCGGCACGTCACGTTCGTGTGGACGGCCTCGACCACCGGGGAGAGCCCGATCGCCCGGCCGGCCGCGCGGGACTCGTCGAGCAGCGCGTTCGCGGTGCGCGGCAGCCCCAGGGCCGCCGCGGTCTGCGAGTGCATCCACAGCACCGAGTGCAGGACCTGCAGCGCGCCGACCCGCCGGGCCTCCTCGGCGGCGCGGCGCAGGAGGCGGTCGCGCGCCGCGTCGTCGAACAGGGCGGTGGTCACCGCGACGCCGATCACGACGTGCCGCAGCGCCGCCCCGGGTCCGGCGGCGAGCAACGCCCCGCCGGCACGGCGCAGCGCCCCGACGGCCTCCGGGTAGGGCCGCAGGGCCAGCGTCGCCATCGCGCGGAGCAGCAGTCCGGGCAGCTCCGGCCCCGCCGGGGTGCTGCGCAGGGCCCGCGCCGCCAGCTCGGCCGTCGTCGTGCCGAGGACCTCGTGCTCGACGGTGAGCAGCAGCTCGACGGCCCGCAGCAGGGCAGCGACCTCACCGTCGGGATCCACCTCGGCGAAGGCGTCGGCCGCCGCCAGGCAGACCGCGGGCGCCGCCCGCACCCGGTCCGCGACCCCCGACACCAGCCGGACCTCCGCCCGGGCCAGCAGCGCCCGGCCGCGGCGCGCGCCCGTGAGCTCCTCGACGGGCAGCGCCTCGACGATCTCCCCGGCCCGCACCGGGTACCCGGCCGCGGTGAGCGACTCGGCGGCGTCGAGCAGCCGGTCGGTCCGGCGCGGACCCTCCGGGGTCAGCTCCGCGGCGCGCTGCAGGAAGCGGGCGCGGGGGGGGGGGGCCCCCGCGCCCCCCCCCCCCCCCC